>JALGVU010000403.1 GCA_025774545.1 bacterium
GCAGGGCTCCGAGGACGCGGGCACATCCCGTAACTGACCACGCCACAGCCCCTTCCGCGCGACCGAGAATTCTGTACAATCCTTGTATTCTGCGAGACAACGTGATAGACTTGTACTGACTTCGGGGTGATCTCCCCGATCGCACCCGACCAGTCATCTCGCACGCCGCGTGCGAAACCGAACGTCTCATGAGCCATCGAGCGGGGGTCAGGAGCGCTGCTCACATGATCTCACATCAGTACTGATCCCCGCTTGATGGCCGCTTAATGCCCGACCTGAGGCCGCCGCTTCCATCGGCTCGGGCGCGACCCGACGGCTCGCACGCATGAGAGGAGCCTTCCATGCGACGGGCCCTTTTCTTTGCCCCGACGATGCTCCTGCGCCTCTTCCTCACCGCGGCCGCGCCGGTTGCGGTTCGTCGCGTCGACTGAGTGGGGGACCACGCCCTCCGCGACTGCTCGCCCTGCGTCAGCGCCGCGCACGACGGAGGCGACATCGGACGGCAAGGGCGTCGGATGCGAGTGCTACGTCCCGATCGAGGAGCGATCGTGGGGGAGAGTCAAGGCGATCTTCCGCTGATTGGACCGAGACAACGCTCATCTGGCTCGCTCACGGAGGCGTCGCACGATCAACGGGAATCCATGTCCTCACGATCCTCGCTCGAGAGGACAGGCTTCCACCGGCCGCTGCGGTCGCCGCACAGGTGACTCCAGGCTCCTTCGGGCATGTCTACCCTGGACGTTGCCTCATCGCGGGAAACGGCGTTCGTCCCGTGCGCGCGGGAACTCGGTGCTGCCCTGGCGGCCAGGCCGCAGATGCTGTTCCGGATGCTGAGGGAGCGGGCGTTGGAGCAGCGGATCGGCCCTGATGTCCGCGGCGCCACCTTGGGACGCGACGCTCGTCTGGCCAGCAGAGAAGGGTGTCCCGTGATACGTTGCTCCGGCCGGTCTCTTCGACGGAGTCGTCCGGTGTGAGGCAGGACCGAAACCGCGACGGAGGCTCTGCGCCTGGGCGCAGAGCCTCCGTCGTCATCCGCCCGACATCAGGCCTGGGCCGCCCGATGTCGCGCCGTCGCTGCTACCTGTACATGGCCTTCACGGCAGTCCAGCTCGTCGGCTCGACGGGCGAGTAGTGCGTGTCTGGTACGAGGAGGTGGTTCTCGACGGAACCATCCTGCGCCGGGGCCTCAGGGTCCCAGTCGGGCGTGGTGAAGCCCGCGTTCCACGCCGCGTTCATTCCCGCGCCCCCTGCCGTACCGTCCTTCGAATAGAAGTCCCCCCACATGGGGAGTCGGGTGCTGTCGAACTCGATGTGCGTGGACAACCCCCAGGAGTCATCGAACTTGATTCCGTAGATGTCTTCCGGCATGGACGGGTTGCCCGGGTAGACATGATGGAGTTGGATCTCGATCGGGCCGAAGTCCCCGCTCATGTTGAAGATGTCGATCTCCGTGAAGTTGCCGCACGTCTCGAGGATGAGGTGGCTCGTCTCTCCGATAGGATGGGTGAACGTGTACTCGTAGTGCCAGGTGCCGTCGCCGTTCTCTGTCACACTCCACTCGATGGTCGTGGGACCGGTCTCGATCCAGTGACCCGTCCCAACGATTCCCATGTTCTCGCTCGACAGGCTCCCAGAGTACGCGGCTGCCTCGGATGGCAGCAGGAGAACCGCTGCCAACAGGACCGTCCCGGTCACGAAGGACCTGCAGTTCGCTCGGCTGTTCGCATCCCGTGTCATGTCTGCCTCCTCCTGGAGATGAGCAAACATCGGAAAGGAAGCCGCGAAGATCGGCGGCCCCGTCTACCTCTCAACGGATCCTGCCATGCTCACCTCCTCTCGTCTGTGGGTGCGGCGGTTTGACGCGACACACTAAGCTTAGCAGTGTGCGTCGCGGTTGCGTCGGTGAGCATCGCTCGGAGCGGAGCGCGTGTCAAGGGCAGATTGTTCTCAGCGGGATATGAAGCCAAGGGAATGCGATGGCACGACCTGAACGTCAAATCAGATCGATTGACTTCTGGGGATCGGACCTCAGAGACGGGGCCACGGAGCAGCAGGATGTGATGGTGCGACCGGTTCTTGCCTCGCCTTGATTCCCAAGCGTGCGTCACGACGGGGAGCCTGGGAGTGTCGCTGACCGCGGTGCAGGGGAGGAGGCCGACGAGGGGGCTGTGGGGGTCCTGGGGCGTCGTGAGGACACGGAAGGGCCGCAGCTCAGCGGCCGCGGCCCTTCGTCGTTTCACCGTTTGTGGGGTTCCGTCGACTTCCCCCTCATGGAGTGGCCCGGACGGTCCGTCGCTACTGCTGGAAGAGCTCCGTCGCCGTTCTGAGCTGGAGAAGCTCCTCCGTGCCGCCCTCTCCGATGTCGAGAAGCCGGTAGAGCCCGAGGCGCGACGTCGCCTTCGAGAGGAAGTCGTCGACCCACGAAGCGCCCTCGCGGTAGTGGACGATCGTCGCATCCTCT
>JALGVU010000404.1 GCA_025774545.1 bacterium
GCCCTCGCACAGCGTTACCTCGTACGCCTCGGGAACCGTGTCGAGATCGAGCTGTACGACGTGTACCCCGGCGGGCACGCCGTCGAAGTGGAACATGCCGTGCGCGTCGGTCACAACGTAAGTGCCGTCCTCGAGGATGACACGGACACCGGGCACGCCCGCGGGCTCGCTCCACGCGCCGGTCGATCCGACCGGACGCGGCGGCTCGTCGTGCCCGCCTGCGTCAGGCCCGCCCGCGTCGGCCGCGCCGGCTTCGGACCCGCACTCCCCGACCGCCACGCGCCCCACGATGAAGCACCTGCCGCCGAAGAGGTCCTCCCTGATCCAGACCGACGCCCAGGCGACGTTCGAGACCGAGTCGTCGGCGCCCACTGCCTGGGCCCGGTTCGTAGCCTCACCAAGGCCGGCTCCCGCGCCGACCTCGACCACGTAGCGGACCGTCGCCGTCGCCTCGCCCGCAAGCTCGCCAAGCTCGAACCTGAGAACGCGGCCGTCCTGCGAGATCGTCGGGTCCGGGGAATCGACGCCGTCGATCTCAGTGGTGCCGGGCCTGTAGCGGAACCCCGGCGGGAGTTCGTCGACCACGAGAAGGTCTACGAGCGGTGCCGCCGCTGTGTTCTCGACGAGCACGCGGTACTCCAGGAAGTCCCCGACCCCGGCCACGTCCCGGTTCACCGCCTTCGCCACGAAGATCGACGAGCCGACGGGATCGACCGGGAGGTCGATCGGACACGAAGGACCGGGTACGGCCGTGAACGGCTCGCCCCTGGAACCCGATTCGGCGATCGCGAACGGACTGCCGGGAAGCGCCTGGAGATCCTCGGTGGTGGCGCTCGACGGCGCCACGTACCCCTCGGGCGGCTCTACGACCAGGCGGTACTCGCCGGGCGGAATGGTCGGATAGTGGAACTCGCCCGGCGGGAAGTCGTGAACGTACCCGGTTCCGTCGGTCGCCTCACCTCCGGAGACCAGGGTCGACGGGTAGCTACTGACGCCGTTGTCCGCGAAGACCGTCGCGAGCTGGCCCGTCTCAGCATGGACGATCATGACGATCGCCCCGTCGACCGGAAGGCCCGTGCGGCTGTCGAAGACGAGCCCGCCGGTCTCGCCCCGCCCGGTCGCGTCGGAGGTATCGGTCGGGTCGGCGGCGTCGGTGTAGAACCCGTCGATCTCGCGACCCTCCTCGACGCTGAGGATGCCGTCGTCGATCGTCGCTGGGAGATCACCGTTGGACTGGATGTACCCCACGAAGACCCCCGCTCCGGGAGCGATCTCCGTGAGCCTCAGGAGCTCGCTCTCGCCGAGCGGTGCAACGGCCAGGGAGACAAGCACAGTCTCCAGCGCATCGGGATCCAGGTTCTGATCGAGATCGGTCAGGCGCACGAACACGGGCTCGCACTGGCGGTAGAAGGAAGTGGGAAGCAGTGGAAGCGGCTCACTCAGGTCGAGAGGATCGCACCCGCAAGCCGGGAACGGCGGGGGCAGCGCCTCGAAGGGCCCTGCCGGGCTACCGCTCGTGCTGTGCTCCGTGATCGGCACCTTGATCCACTCGGCGCCCGCGGACGCGGGAGCGTACCGCAGGAACTCGAGCGTCGAGGGCGTGCGCGCGACCACCGTCGTGATCGTGACGGTGTTCGACGGCGTCGACACCTCGCCCCCGCCGGCGGTCGAGTACGTGGCAAGAGCCGTGTTCTCGATCTCCGTGCCCGGGGGGACGGCAGACGTCTGGACGGGCAGGAGCGCCAGCAACGCCGCGGCCGCCAATGCGACCACGAGCGCCGCCCGCGCCCTCGCCGAGAGGGAACGGCCCGCGCCGCGGTCGACGCGACCGCGCCCGGATCCGTCCCCCCGACTTCTCGTCCTCGGTCCTCTCACGGGACTCATGTCTGCCGTCCGTTCTCACTCTGCCCCGGCCGCAACGCCAACAGCCTGCCCGCCGCGGCCGCCTCTTGCTCTAATCGACCGTCACGTCGAAGGTGATCGTGATGCTCCCTCCGCTCGCCGCGACCGTCGCCACCTCCACGGTGATCGCGCCAACATTGGTCAGGTTGTAGTCACCCTCGTCGTCGCCCTGGACCGCGTCGGTCAGCTGCACGGCTCCGAGGTAGAGCGTGCCCGCCGTGAACGTCGTGTCGGACGGAACGGCGTCGACGACCTCAACGGTCTCGGCGTCCTCAGTGCCGGCGTTCGCCACGGTGATCGTGTAGCGAATGACCGCACCCGGAATCGCCTTCGGGTTCACGACGCCGTTGATCGGGTCGCTCACGACCACGGACGTCTTGGTGACCGTGAGGTCGGCCGAGACGACCAGGTAGGCGTCCCTGCTCGAGTGCTGGCCGTCGGTCACGGCGTCGGCCGTTCCGGCCGCGTCGGCGAAGACGATCTGCACCGTCGCCGGGTCGTCGGCGATGCCGCTGTCGTCCGACAGGATGTCGGCGCCCTGCGATGCCGCCGATC
>JALGVU010000116.1 GCA_025774545.1 bacterium
GCCTTCATCGACTTCGTTCAGGGAAACGCCTTCGAGAAGCGGGACGTCTCTTCGGTCTCGCTCGACGTCACCGTCACGGGCGGCAGGCGCACGGCCGTGATCGAGCGTGTCGCCGCCGACCGCGCCTCGTACCGGCCCGGTGACGAGGTCGAACTCGAGGTCTCGCTCCGCTCCTGGCAGGGTGCCGAGGCGGTCGAGACGCTCCGCCTCCGGATCCCGTC
Organism: bacterium; assembly: GCA_025774545.1. Taxonomy (GTDB): domain Bacteria; phylum Joyebacterota; class Joyebacteria; order Joyebacterales; family Joyebacteraceae; genus JALGVU01. The sequence goes on from JALGVU010000116.1 coordinate 222, forward strand.
GGGCCTCGATGACGGCTCTCTCGTTCTGAGGGTCGGTGGCGCGGAGTCGTACCACGCGTGGGAGGCCGACAGGCTCGGCGATGGCCTGAGGCCGAGGAGCTTCGAGCAGCACATCAAGCTCATCGAACGCTCGAAACCGGGCAACGTGGTCGTCGCGCAGATCCTCGCGGAGCGGCCGGGCCTGTCGCTGTCGGGCGAGGAGATCAGGAGCCTGCCGGGGCGGGCCGCCCTCGCGATGGCGTCGGGCGCCACCAGCGGGGTGGTCGATCCGGTCGAACTCTCCGTCGTCGCAGAAGGCGAGCTCACGCTCGATCGCGCCGTCTCCGGATACCACGAGCTCCGCATCGCCGTGAGGAGTGAGAAGTGAACTCGACGGACGAACGCCAGAGAGGGGGAATCATGCCCCGCACGTTCTTCGCGCGAGGAGACAGAGCGGCCGCCATCGCGCTTCTCATGTGCGCGGTCGCCCTCTGCGCGGTCGCGCCTGCCACGGCGACCTCGCCCTCGTTCTGGCGTGTCGATACGCTGCCCGCCTTTCTCGCGGGGGAGGCGAAGGGCGTGTCGGTCCTTCACGACGGGAGCGTGACGCTTGCGCCTCAGCTCGACGGCAGGCCGGTGCCGGACGCGCGGTATGTGAACGCTGTACGTGGTGGCGGGGACGCCGGGCGTGCTCTACCGCCTTCGCGGCGACGAGTTCGAGGCGCTCTTCGAGACCGAGACGGCCGACCTCGCAACGCTCGTGGTCACGCCCGCGGGGCGCGTCTACGTCGGAACCGCGCCGGGTGGGGAGGTCTACCGCGTGTACGACGACGGCACGAACGAGCTCTTCTTCGAGACCGGCGAGGACTACGTCTGGAGCATGGCCTACTCGAGGGAGCACGGGCTTCTCGTCGGGACCGGGGACGCCGCCAGGATCTACGCCGTCGACGAGCGCGGGAGCGGAGAGGTCGTGTGCGAGTTCGACGACCCGAGCGTCACGGCGATCGCGGCGTTCGAGGGGCGCGTCGTTGCCGGAACGGCCGGCGAGGGACTCGTCGTCGACGTGACGCCGGGGAGCGATCTCAGGGTCATCTACGACGCGCCGTATGATGAGATCTCGGCCGTCGCGTTCGGCGAGGACGGACGGCTCTACTTCGCGGCCACGACCGTGCTCCTCGAGGAAGCGCTCGACGGCGGCGACGAGCCCGGCGTCGGCCTGGGGGACGGCGCGGTCTACGGAACCACGGACGCGGGAGGCGCGGTCGAGCTCTGGAGGTCGGACAGCTCACCGGTGACGGCTCTGGGCCGAGGTTTCGACGGCGTGATGTGGGCCGGGACCGGATCGGACGCAAGGCTCTTCGCGATCGGGGGCACGGGGCAGGTCGATCTCGTAGCGACGCTCGACGAGGAGGAGATCCTCGCGATATCGGGCGACGGGATCGTCGTGACCGGCGCTCCGGGCGCTGTCTACGAGATCGGCGACGGCGTCGCGCGGTCCGGTGTCTACGAGTCGGAGGCCCTCGACGCGTCGGCCGTCGCCGAGTGGGGCGAGGCTCGCTGGAGGGCGGAGCTTCCGTCGGGGACCGGGATCTCGTTCTCGACGCGTTCCGGGAACACGGCCGTTCCCGACGAGTTCTGGAGCGAATGGGCGAAGGTGCCCGGGACGTCGGAGGGCGCCGTCGCGAGCCCGCCCGGCAGGTTCCTGCAGTGGAAGGCCGAACTCGAGGGGGGCGGAGGCTCAAGCCCGATCCTCCGCCGCGTCGAGGTGGCGTTCCTCCGCGAGAACATGCCCCCGAGGCTCGGACCCGTCGTCGTCTACGATCCGGAGGAGGTCGTCGCGAGCGGCGGCGGATCGAACGGAACGGTCTCGCAGTCGCTCCCGAGCGGCGTCGAGGTCACCTACTCGCTCGACCCGCCCGGCTCCAGGATCCGTGAGTTGCCGGTCCTGCTGCGCGGCGTCAGGACAGCGGAGTGGGAGGCGTCGGATCCGGATCGCGACCGCATCTCGTTCGATCTGTGGATCCGAGGCGAGGACGAGGACGAGTGGAAGCTCATCGAGGAGGAGTTGCGTCGGAGCGTGCACACGTGGGACACTCTGTCGATGAGCGACGGCACGTATCGCCTGAAGGTCGTCGCGAGCGACGAGGAAGACAACACCGAGGAGAGCGCAGGCTCAGACGAGCAGACGAGCGCGCCCTTCCTGGTCGACAACACTCCGCCGCGCATCGAGGGCGTCAAGCTCTCCCTCAAGGAAGGGTCGCTCACGGCGTCCGGGAAGGCGAGGGACGATCTGAGCCCGCTCCTCCGCGTGGAGGTCGCCGTCGACTACGGCGAGTGGCGGCCGGTTGTGGCCGACGACGGGCTGATCGACTCCCTCTCGGAGTCCTTTGCCCTCCGCGTCGAGGACGTCGGAGCCGGGGAGCACTCGGTCGCCGTCCGGGCGATCGATCTCTCTGGCAACATCGCGGTCCTGAGGAAGGTGCTTCGCTGAGCGATACTCACTGAGTGTGAAACCCCAAGGGGGCGTTCCGGGTCTCAGGTGGTGGATCGAGACGCTTCTCCCTGGCAACGACCAACGACCGGAGAACGGCATGGACTGCGAAAGCGCGATCAGGCTCATTCAGGCGGAACTCGACGGCTCGCTCTCGAGCGACGATCGGGTCCGTTTCGAGGAGCATCTCGCGCTGTGTCCGGAGTGCCGCGCCGAGCGCGCGGTGCTGGCCGCGATCGATGGCGCGCTCGCAACCGAGGTCTTCGAGAGGGGGCCCGCGTGGATGGCGGGCGCCGTCGTGAGGGAGATCGAGCGGCGGCGCGCGGTTCGCCAGGTCGGGGAGAGGGTCGCGGTCGGGATCGCCGCAGGGGCAGGGACGGTCGCGGCCGCGTCCGGCGTGGCGAGCATCGTGGGCCCCGAGGGCTTCGGCCGCGCCCGCCAGGGCCTCGTCGAGGCGTTTCAGTCCGTGACCGCGGCGGCAGGTTCCCTGATACCGGAAATGCCCGGCCCCGAGTCTCTTCCCTTCTCGGAGGCGGGCATTCTCGGCGTGCTCTGGGCTCTCGCCGGCGCCGCCATCATCCTGGTGGTGATCGGAACCCTCCGCGTCACCAGGCAGCTCACCTGCGAGTGGCGCGAGCCGCCGGTTCCCTTCTCCTAATCTCCCCCAACCGTCTCAGGCATCGCGATCGACGAGTTCGCGACGAACCTGATCGGCTCGCCGTTGGCCGCGACGTCCTCGTCGGCCCCGCCTCTCGTGCGTCGGCCCTGCCTCTCGTGCGGCGGCCCCGCTTCTCGTGCGGCGGCAGGGTCCATGATACCGAAGATGCCCGGCCCCGAGTCTCTTCCTCTCTCGGAGCCGGGCATTCTCGATGTGCGTTGGGCTCTCGCCGGTGCCGCCATCGTGGTGGTGATCGGAACCCTCCGCGTCACCAGGCGGCTCACCTGCGAGTGGCGCTAGCTGCCGATTCCCTTCTCTTCCTTTCTCCCAACCGCCTCAGGCATCGCGACCGACGAATCCGCCGCAAATCTGACCGGCTCGCCGTTGGCCACGACGCCCTCGTCGGCCCTGCCTCTCATGATGACGTGGAACAGGATGAGGCCGATGCCGACCAGGAGCGGCATGAGTCCGCCGATCGCGGCATCACCGAAGACGCCGAGGAGGGCGAAGCCTATAAGGAGGGAGATTCCCGTCGCGACGAACACGATGCCCCAGCCGAGGCTCGCGGAGCCGCGCTTCTTCTTTGGCCTCTCAAGCAGCCGATAGTCGTAGACGCCCTTCTCGAGGGCCTCGCGGTACGCCTCGTGCCGGACGTTCTGTCCGTGGTTGACGCCCCGGACGATGAGCATGACGATGAGCACGCCGGCCCCCAGCGCCATCACCGTGTTCAGGAACGCGAAGACGAACACCTCCACAATCCACCTCCTTCTTCCTTTGGTTCCGCGTCGGAGCACCCGCGGTCGATCGTACGTGCGGGGCCGGCGCCAGCTTCTCCTCTTCAAGATCCGTCTCGTCGGCCGGCGCCGTTTCGCCGACCGTAGGATAAGACCACCCGCCGTCGGGGCGGGTTTCAGCTCCGCGGGCGGACTGAGCCGCGTCCGGGAAAGCCCCCGGGCGTCGGTGCGGAGCCGCATCGGTGGGTGAGCCACCCCCGCCGGCGTGTCCGGGGGCCGCGGTCGCGAACGCCCGGCCCTCGGTCACGTTCGGTCCATCCCCCGCCATGTTCGGCCTGCCCGCCTCGGAAAACCGCTTGGATTCGCGGACTGGTTTGGTAGCATTGCTCTCTGAAGCCCGGACAGCCGGCACGCGGACGCGCGGCCCGACTGGCTGCTGCGCTGGCTCTCGAACGGTCCTTCCGACTCGGAGGAAGCCGTGGCTGGGTCCGGCCTGCAAGGGACGGCGTCCCCGACAGACGATGAGCTGATCGCGCGGGTCCTTGCCGGCGACGACGACGCGTACGCGACGCTCGTTGCCCGGCACACGGATCTCGTCTACACGATCGTGCTCCGCGTCGTCAGGGACGAGGACGACGCCGACGACGTGACGCAGGAGGCATTCGTCAGGGCCTACCGCGCCCTCCCGCGATTCCGCGGCGACTCCAAGTTCTCGAGCTGGCTCTACCGGATCGCGGTGAACCGGGCGCTGACGCACCTGAAGCGGCGGAAGCGGCGGGCGGCGACCGTCGATATCGCCGCCGGCCCGCACGTCGAGGCGGAGGCCGTCCGGTCGGATCGCTGGGAGAACCCCGAGCGTCTCGTCCTCGACAAGGAGCTCCGACACGAGGTGCGCGACGCCGTCGGCACGCTGCCTCCTCGCTACCGTGTCGTGGTGACGCTCTTCTATCTCGAGGAACGAAGCTACAAGGAGGTCGCCGAGATTCTCGGCATACCGATGGGGACGCTCAAGACCCATCTGCACCGGGCGCGGGCGCTCCTCAAGAAGGCTCTCACGGATCGTCGCAACGAGAACGGGGGGAGAGAGTGAAAGGGAGTTGTCTCGACATCATCTTCGACCGTCGCAGCATCGCGCGCTTCAAGACGGACGCGGTGCCGCAGGACGTGCTCGACAAGGTCCTCGCCGCGGCGCTCCGCACGCCGGCGCCTGGCGGCGCCCTGACGGGTGGGTACAGGGGGTCGCAGCCGCTCTCGATCATCGTGGTGCGCGACGGGGAACGGCGGGCGCAGCTCAACGAGATGCTGTGCGAGGGGCGGAGGGAGTGCATCGAGACGGCGCCGGTGTCGCTCGTCTTCTGCGTGGACACGCACCGAATGAACCGGTGGGCGAAGCTTCTGGGGGGCGCTCCCCACTTCAAGGGCGCGGGGGTGCTCTGGGTCTCGCTTCGCGCCGTCTACACGGCCGCTCAGACGGCCGTCATCGCGGCGGAGTCGCTCGGCCTGGGATCGCAGTTCATCCAGGAGATCGTCTGGCAGCCGTACTCGACGCTGAGCTTCTTCCAGCTGCCGCCGCAGGTGCTCCCGGTCGCGATGCTGGTCGTGGGCTACCCGCAGGAGCGGCCGTCTCTCGCACCGTCGCTTCCCCTCGCGTCGGTCGTGCACGACGAGGTCTACCGCGATCCTCCGGACGACGAGCTCGTCGCCAGCTTCGACGAGAAGGAGGAGTACTTCCAGGAGTGGCTCGCGAGCCTCCCCGCGGATTCGCCGCTCAGAGCGCGCATCGAGGCGAACGGGATCGAGAACCTGGCGCAGTACGTGTCGCTCCTCACATACACGGACAGCTTCTACAAGTGGAGGGACGACGTCGTCCGCTCGAACGTGGTGCTGTCCGAACTCGAGTAGGCCCGCACCACGTTCCGCCGGTCTGTAGGCGGCGAGGAGTGGAATGGAACGGGAGATCGTCTCTCTCATCGCCTCGATCCTCCTGATCGTCATCCTGGTGCGGGTCCGGGTCGATCTCGGGGTCTCGATGCTGATCGGCGCGGCCTGTCTGGCGCTCGTCGTCGGCAGGCAGGTCGGTTGGACGCTCGTCGAGATCGGGCGGGCCGCCATCGATCCCGACACGCTCCTTCTTCTCGCTCGGATCGTGACGATCATCGCGCTCGGTGCGCTGGCGGGACGTCTCGGCTACCTCGACCGCTTCGTCTCGGGCCTCCGGAAGCTCATCTCCGACAACCGATTCGTCATCGCTCTCATGCCGGCGTTCGGGGGGCTCCTCCCGATGCCGGGCGGCGCCATGCTCACGGCGCCGATGGTCGAGAGCGCCACGGGCGCGGGCGACGTGACGCCGGAGCAGAAGTTCTTCGTGAACTACTGGTTCCGTCACGTCTGGGAGTACATCTGGCCGCTCTATCCTGGGATCATCTTCGCGGCCGTTCTGGTCGGCCGGCCCGTGCGCGATCTCTCGATCGCGAATCTTCCTCTGACCGCGGCGGCGATCGTCGGCGGGGTCTTCTTCGTCCTGCGCGGCGTGCGCGCTGGACGGAACGAGCACACGCGCGAGGAGCGGCGCAGGGGCCTCGTGGACCTCTCCGTCGGCATCTGGCCGTTCGTCGTGGTCATCGCGGGCGTGCTCGTTCTCAGGCTCGAGCTGGCGCTCGTCGTCCTCGCCGTGATGCTGCTTCTCATCATCTTCGAGCCCGTGAAGGGACGCGATCTCGGACAGGCCTTCAAGCGCGGCGCGGAGTTCCAGATCGTCACGCTCGTGATCGGCGTCGCGGCCTACCAGCGCCTCCTCACTGCGGCGGGCGTCGTCGAGGCGGTGCCGCCCTTCTTCCTCGGGCTGAACATGCCGCTCCTCGTGGTCATCTGCGCGGTGCCCGCCGTCATCGGGCTCATCACCGGTGTCACGCTGGCCTTCATCGCGGTGACCTTCCCGCTCCTCCTTCCGCTCATGGGCGGCGCCGACGTCGACCTCAAGCTCGTCATGTTCGCGTTCGCGTCCGGCTTCGTCGGCGTCCTCCTGTCGCCGGTCCATCTCTGCCTCGTACTCTCGCGCGAATACTACCGCGCCGACCTCGGGCGCTCGTTCCGCCTTCTGATCCTGCCCTCGCTCCTGATCATGGCCGTTGCGACCGCCATCGTGCTCCTGTAGGATCGGTGGCTCGCAGCGACCGCGTCCGGAGGCCCCCTTGGAGAATTCGAGAGGCGCCATCCTCGCCACCCTCGCGGCCGGGCTCCTCTGGGGCTCGTCGTTCGCCGTGATCAAGATCGGGCTCCGTTCGATCGACCCGTACTGGTTTGTCTTCCTGCGGTTCGCCGTGGCGTCCGCCGTCGCACTCTCGTACCTCGCCGTCGCCGGGAGGCTCAAGGAGACGGGCAGGCTTCTCAGGAATCCCCTCGTCATCTGGCTCGGCGTCTCGAACGCGGCCGGCTTTGTTCTCCAGTTCCGGGGGCAGACGCTGACCACGGCCAGCAACGCGGCGCTCCTTATCAACGTCTGCACGATCTTCGTGGCGATCGCGTCGCGCGTCGTGTTCCGCGAGCGGTTCGGTCCGCTCAAGATGATCGCGGTCGCGCTGGGCATGATCGGCATCTACCTCGTGACGACCGGCGGACGGGCGACGCTCTCCTTGAGCGACTCGTTCCGCGGCGACCTCCTGGTCCTCGTGGCGGCGTTCCTCTGGACCTTCTTCATCATCCTCGACAAGAAGATCGTCGACGGGCACGGAGTCGACGTCCGGGCCCTGACGGGCGCCATGGTCCTCGTGACCGCCGTCGCGGCACTCCCGGCGGCGCTTCTGCTCGGGGGCGGGCTTCCTCGTCCCACGCCCGAGTGGTGGGCCATCCCGTACACCGCCGTCCTCTGCACCGTGATTCCGTTCTTCCTGTGGACGTGGGGGCTCAAGCACATCACGGCGACGACGTCGAGCGTCATCATGCTCGCCGAGGTCATCTTTGCGCTGGCGCTCGCGGCGCTCCTTCTGGGCGAGCGGCTCTCGCCGGGAGGGCTCACGGGGAGCGCGCTCATCCTGGTGGCCGTCGGGCTGGTGTCGCGGGCGGCGACCGCGGGGACCCCGGACGGTCCCGACGTGGCGCCCGGGGAGCAGCCTGGGGAAGCGGATCTGGAGGTGACGTGAACGTGAATCCGACAAGCGCGCGGCATCGGACCGGCCGCCGGCGGGGGAGCGGACGGCAGAGCGCGGGGCGGCCGCGTTCTGCATTGCACTCCGCACGCGCAGCCAGATGCGCGGCTCGGTTCGCGACGGCGCTCGCGGTGCTCGTCGCGGCGCTCCTCGTCTCCGCCGCGCCCTGTCGGGCGGCCGACGCGGCCGCCGTCGACTCGCTCCTCGTGCGCGCGGAGAGGGCGCTCTCGTCCGGACACCTCGAGCGTGCGGAGGCGGGATTCCGCGAGGCGCTCGAGCTCTCGAGGAACGACCACCGCGCCCACCACGGCCTGGCGGTCGTCGCGCTCGTGAGGGAGGACATCGCCGCCGCCATCGACCACGCGCGTCGGGCCATCAAGAAGGACAAGACGAACTCCGTCTACCACATGACCCTCGCCAGCGCCTACGGACTCAAGGCGCAGCAGGGAGGACTGAAGGCGGTCTTCTACGGCGGGAAGTACAAACAGGAGTGCGGGCTCGCCCTCAAGTACGATCCCGAGAACGTCGACGCCCACATCGGTCTGCTCTACTACGCGATCTACGCTCC
>JALGVU010000405.1 GCA_025774545.1 bacterium
AACGACACCGACCGGGGCCCGGCGACCGCCGGGCCCCGTGCCATCTTCCGGGGGTGTCGCCCCGGCACTCCCTTCTCGATCCGCCCACGCGAGAGCGGACGGCCCTCTCGCGGCGCTCGCTTCCGTGCGAGCGATCTTGACTCGGCAACAGCTGACCTGCTACCATTCCCTGCACGGGACAATGCGGCCGTGCACCGGATCACAGGATCGGCTATGGACTCGGACTGCGGGTGAGAGCTTCCTGACGAAGCGCGTCGCCCGCAGTTCTTGCGTTCCGGTGGGGTGCTGCCCCGGTCGGACGCTGAGAGAGAACACGAGGAGCCCCACCGAGTGAGACCACGGACGAACGACGCCCGCAGACGCCTCGCAGCGCTCACCAGCCTGCTGCTCACGCTCCCGGCCGTGACTGGTCTCGGGTGCGGGAGCTCCTCGGGCCCCAGCTCCTGGGCCGGGGAGGGCAGGATCGTCTACGTGTGCTGCGGCGGCGGTGACCGGGTGACCACCGTCTACGACGTCGCGAGCGACACATCTGAGAGCGTGAGCCACGGCGGATCGAGCGTGTACTTCCCCGCGTGGAGTCCCGACGGCGAGAGGATCGCCTACATGGGGTATGAGGGTGCGCAGGCCGAGATCTGGGTCATGGACGCGGACGGCGACAACGTCCGGCAGCTCACGGCGAACCTGGGCCAAGACACGGAACCCGCCTGGCATCCGAACGGTGGGAGAATCGCGTTCGCCTCTTCCCGGGACGGCGGTTCCGACATCTGCGTCATGGACGCCGACGGAAGCGACGTGGTCAATCTGACGCAGACGCCGTGGTACGAGAGGAGTCCCTCCTGGAGCCCGGACGGCACGAGAATCGCGTACGAATCGGAGCAGTACGGCAGCCGGGAGATCCACGTCATGGACGCCGACGGCAGCAATCAGATGAACCTGAGTGAGCACCCCGGCGAGGACATCGATCCCGACTGGAGCCCGGACGGCGAGACGATCGTGTTCGCGTCGGATCGCGATGGAGACATCTGCACGTATCTCTACCTCATGGACGCGGACGGGCGGAACCCCAGGAAGCTGACCTCTGTGACCGACCGGAGCGAATTCGATCCCGCGTGGAGTCCCGACGGGAGCAGGATAGCCCACACCGCCTACGTGGGCATCGATGAGCGCATCTCTATCGTCGACCGGGACGGTGGGAATCTCCTCATGCTTCCTGTCGAGGGGTGTACCTATCAGATCTCACCGGACTGGGGTCGGTCGGAGTGGTCACCGGATGGCTGGGGACGCGGGGCGGCCCCAGCCCCTTGAGGGGGGAGACCATGCGGACGATGATCAGCATCGGGACGGTGCCAGGACGGGTCGCGACGGCGGTTCTCGTCGCGCTCTTGGCCGCCGTCGTCTTCCAGGGGTGCGGGAGCTCCTCGGGACCGAGCGGACCCGGGGGGGAGAGGGCAGGATCGCCTACCGGGTAGTGGGTGCATCGGGCCACCAGATTGTCGTCATGAACGCCGACGGCACCGACAGGGTCGTCGTGTCGCAGGATCCCTCCCTCGCCGATCAGCCGGCGTGGAGCCCAGACGGTGGCACGATCGCTTTCGTGTCGCTGCGAAGCGGCGATGCGGACATCAGGGCGATCGACGCGACCGCCCACAGTCTCAGGAATCTGAGCGAGGATCCGTCCGAGGACAGTGATCCGGCCTGGAGCCCGCACGGCACGAGAATCGCCTTCGCGTCGGACCGCGACGGTCACGACGAGATCTACGTCATGGACGCGGACGGCGCAAACCAGGAGCGGCTCACCTGGGGCTTCGAGGATGCGGACAGCCCCGACTGGAGCCCCGACGGCGAGTGGATCGCCTTCACCACGTGGGTGGACGGTGACCGGCAGATCCACGTGATGAACGCCGACGGGAGCCACCTGAGGGCCCTGATCCTCCGTCCCGGCATCTTCGATGGAGGGGCCTCGTGGAGTCCCGACGGCTCGATGATCGCGTTCGGAAGCGGGTACAACGGCTACAACGATGTGTGGGTGGCCGACGCCGACGGCAGCCATCAGGTGAACATCACCGAGCCGTCCGGGGTCGATTGGAGTCCCGACTGGGGGCCGACGCAGTGACTGCGATCGGCGGGAAGCGGGCGCAGGAGCCCGACTCCGCCGGGGCCGTCGGACGATGATCGTGGTGGGCAAGGAGGTTTCGATATGCTGAGAACGCGACGGCTCTGCGGAGCGCGCGCCGTGCGCCTGTTCGCCGCGTCGCTCCTTCGGGACGCGGCGCTCGTCCTCTCGCTCGCGGCGCTCTGCGCTGCGGCGATGGGCGGCTGCGGCAGCTCCTCCGGGCCGAGCGGCACCGCGGACGACGGGATGATCGCGTTCAGCTCGCACGCCGACGGCGACTACGAGATCTACGCCATAGCCCCCGACGGGACCGGGCTCGTGCAGATCACGGACA
>JALGVU010000406.1 GCA_025774545.1 bacterium
CACCATCAGGTCTCCGCCGAGCGTCGAGAGCCCGGAAGGCCGCGGAGGTGGCGTCTGAAGCGGCACGGCCGACACCGTGTCGCTCGCCGCGGAGAGCTTGTGCGCCTGGTCACGCGCGAACACGCGATAGAAGTACGTGTCCTCGTCGAGGATGGGGAAGTCGACGTGTGTCGTGTCCTGGGTCTCGAAGACGATCGTACCGTCGCCGAACGCGTCGGTCGTGTCACGCTCGACCCGGTAGCGGTCCAGGTCGGGGACGCCGACCGGCGACCAGGCGACCTCGACTCCCGCCTCGACGGGCGTTGCCGTCACGTCGGCCGGCGCCGGCGGCGGCACGTCCTCGGTGAGCGTCACGAGCTGGTCGACGGCGAGACCGCGGTGGACGTCGACGAGGCCCGACGGCCACGAGACCACCACGGAGTCCACGTGGACCGCCGTCCCGAGACCGAACTCCACGGTGAGCGAGTTGCCGGAGCCGTAGCTCGCGTCGCCTCCGACCTCGCGGATCTGAACGCTCCCTCCGGCGTGGACGCGCACGCGCGCTCCCACACCCGAAGCGTTCGACGCGACCCCGACGAGCCTCGCGTGCAGCCAGTGGAACGTGTTCGGGTAGGCGTTTCTCACGAGCACGTTGTCGTGGTCGTCGTTCGCGAGGTAGAGGTCGAGATCTCCGTCCCGGTCGTAGTCGCTCCACGCCACGCCGGTCCCGTCCCACGGGTTCCCGACCACGTCGTCGGTCACGTCGGTGAACGCTTCCCCGTCGTTCCTGAGGAGCCTGTTCTCGGTGCCCGAGTTCGCGAAGTAGAGGTCCAGGTCACCGTCGTTGTCGTAGTCGCCCCAGGCCACGCCCTGGCTCTCGCCCGCGTCCGCGAGCGCGTCGACCGTGACGTCGTCGAAGGTGCCGTCCCCGCTGTTCCCGAGGAGCCTGTTTCCACCACCGCTGCTGTTCGCCACGTAGAGATCGAGATCGCCGTCGTTGTCGTAGTCGCCCCAGGCCGCTCCCCTGCCGTCCCCGGCATCTCCCACCGCCCCCGCCGTCGCCGTCACGTCCTCGAACGTGCCGTCTCCCGCGTTCCGAAGGAGCCTGTTCGCGACCGTCTTGACCAGGTAGAGATCGAGGCGGCCATCGCCGTCGTAGTCGCCCCACGCGATGCCGGTGGAGTTTCCAGCGTCCCCGGTGACTCCGTCGGTCGCGTCTTCGAACGTGCCGTCGCCCAGATTCCGGAAGAGCCGGTTTCCGGCGTCGGCGTTCGAGAGATAGAGGTCGAGATACCCGTCGGCGTCGTAGTCCGCCCAGGCGGCGTCCCTTCCGGCGCTCTCGTCCCCGATCGGGCCGCTCTCGCCGGTGGCGTCCTCGAAGACACCGCCGTCGTTCCTGAGGAGGGCGTTCGGCGTCCCGTCGTTCACGACGTAGAGGTCGAGATCTCCGTCGTTGTCGTAGTCACCCCACGCGGCGCTCCGGCCGTGCCCGTCGCCCGCGAGGGCGGCCCCCTCGACCTCGGTGAAGACACCGTCGTCGTTTCTGAAGAGCCGGCTCGTGTCGCCCGAGCCGGCGACCACGTACAGGTCGGGGTCGAGGTCACCGTTGTAATCGCCCCAGACCGCCGCCCTGCTGCTCAGGGACGCTCCGAGCGGACCCTCCGTGACGTCCTCCCACGGGATCGACGGCGGAACCGCCACGGCGCCCGTGTACCGGAAGTGGTTGGGTTTCGTCACGACGACCTTGAGCGTCGCCGGCCCCGGCACGGGCCCGACGGGAATCGCGAGCGGAGCGCCCGTCCCCTCGGCGACCCCGATGATCTGGTCGCCGACCGTGAGCGCGACGACCGAACCCTCGTCGGCTTTGACTTCGAACTCCGAGGCTCCGGAGGGCATCTCGGCTTCGTGCTCGACGGTGAGATCCTGCGGGACCTCGGAGAAGAGCGTCGTGAAGGCGTCGCAGTGGGCGTGGAAGAGGTGATAGGTCAGGGCCTTCCCGTCCGTGGCCGTCCAGCTCTTCCCGTTCAGGTAGTACTTAGCCGACGTGCTTCCGAAAGCGGGACGGAGATCCGAGCTTCCCACGAGCCGGCCGCTCCGGGGGTAGTAGGGGTCGAAGTTCGGCCACATGCTGTCGTAGATGCCCCACGTGAAAACGTCGTTGTAGTACGAGTAGGAGACCTCGGTGGCCGCTACGATCCCGAGCGCGCGCTGCGGGTAGCGATGGAACGCTTCCGCGAAGCAGTCGCCGCCGAGGTTGAACTTGCCGGTCAGGCAGTTGATCGAGAAGACGAACGGCAGGGCGTCGTTCTCGAGCGCCGCGAGGTTCACCGTGTGGTAGGACGGCTCGCCCCATCCCGACGTGCCGCCGTGGTCGCGGTGCTGCACGATGAAGGCGCCGGCGTTGATGTCCGCGTTGATCCTCGATGCGTTCCCGCCCCAGTCGTCCAGGTACTCGGGCGTATGATCGCCTGCGTCCGCCAGTACGTCGACCACTGGGAGCCCGGTGGGAGATCGACGATCGCGTACTCCCGCACGGGGCTCTTCCCGAGGACGTTCGTCCAGAACCCGTAGATGATCTCCGTGCAGAGGATGAACCAGCGGTCGGTCTGGTAGCCGCCGGCCACGATGGGATGGTCGTAGAAGCCGGGATCGGTCACCGGATGGCGCTCGTAGTCGATCACCTTCGAGACGAGATCGCCGATCGTCGCCGGCGTCGCCGTCATCCTCGACACGACGATGTCCGGGAGGTTCTCCCCGTCGACGTCGGCGTAGATGTTGTCGGAGACGCAGTAGGCGTCGTAGATGGGCGAGGTGATCCCGTCGGTGCTTCCCGACGCCACGTAGTCGCCGAGGAACAGGATGGCCACCGGCGGCGTCACCCACGTCGTGTAGGCCTCGTCGATCCAGTCCTCGATGCCTCCGGTCGTCCCGCTCCCGATGTCGGTCAGGGTCACGACGCCCGTGTCGATCCCCTGGAGCGTCCGCCACTGACGGAGGCTGTCCGCCCACGACGTGTAGGCGGGATCGTCGGGCGTGACGATGACGTACTCGTACTCACCGTACTCGTCCCGCGACGGCGTGTCCGTGAAGTCGATCACGGGCAGGCTCGCGTAGTTGAGCAGATGCTGCTCGAGGATCGGCTCCCAGTACCGGTTACGGAGACGGTCCTCGCCGAAGCGGCCGCCACCCTCGAAGCTCACGCGGATCTCGATGTCCGTCGTGACCAGGAGTTCCTTCGCAACAGGGTTGTACTGGAACGGCGTGACGGCGAGGACGACGACGTCGACGCCCCGCAGCTCGGTCGGAGCAGAGAGCGTCACCGGCTCCAGGGGATAGAGGGCGTCCACCGAGTAGATCGCGGGGTCCTTCCTGTAGACGAGCGGCGAGTCGTCGTTCTCGAACGGGACCCTGACTCCGGGCGCGAGGTCGACGCCCGCAATCGTCTCGGTCGTCGCGCGGACGACCTCGAACCGCGCGGTCGCTCCCTCGGGGATCGCTATGAACCGGGAGAAACCCGGAAGGTCGGGCGCGCCCTCGGGGCCGGGCAGAAAGAGACCCGGAACGGTGAGCTGCTTGAGCGCCTCTCCCCCGGTGTGCACGTCGTCGAGACGTAGCGACTCGATGCGGTAGGCGATCTCCACGAAGGAACCGTCCTCGCGGACGAGGTGGAGTCCTCCCGAATCTCGGTTCTCCTCGAACTGGTGGACAGCGGCTTGAGACAGGACCGAAACGAAGACGAGCGCCAGAGCAGTTACCAGGGCCATCCGGGCAGAGGTCATCGGCATCTCCTGATCTTGCGCGCAGGTAGCCAGATCGGTTGTCGGTTCCGATCCGTCAACCAACGGGGCACCGACGATTATACCGAGGTTCATCGAACGTAGCAAGAAAAGGTCGCCCGCCAACGGGGCACGGTCTGCGGGACCCGGCCAGCGGCCAACCTAGATCACGCCGTATCGCTCGTAGAAGGCCCGGACCCGCGGGTCGTCGAGGAGCGGCTCGAGCACCTGGTGGCCGAGCTCCGGGTAGCTGTTGCCTTCGAACACGCAGAACCCCGCCGGCGTGATGAGGACGTCCCACCCGATGTACGGGATGTACGCCATCTGGCGACAGAGCTCCGGGATCCGGCTCGCGACGAGGTCCCAGTGCGGAAGCCTGAGGCCGGCGACCTTCTCCCCCGTGTCGGGGTGGGCGTCGAGCTGCTTCGGTCCTCCCGAAGGGCGG
>JALGVU010000407.1 GCA_025774545.1 bacterium
CGGCACACCGCGCGCGGCGAACGAGCACGACGACATCGCGCCGACCTCCTCGATGGATGTTCCGCCCGAGTGGTGGGTCGAGTCGTTCTTCGACGTCTACTACTCGGCCGACGATACCGGCGGGAGCGGCGTGGCCAGCGTCGAGCTCCTCTATCAGATCGACGGCGGGGGGTACCTGAGCTACGGCAGCTTCACGTCGAGCCCGATCGTGGACTTCCCGACCGCGGTCGACGGCGTCTACGACTTCTACACCGTGGCGACCGACAACGCCGGGAACGTGGAGGATCCGCCCGGGACGCCCGACACACTTCCCCACACCGACGACTTCGCGAAGGACGGTGACGATCTGGAGCTCACGGCCGACGTCAGCGACAACCTGACGACGCTCACGAAATCCGACATTCTGGTCGACCTGTCCGACCTTCTCGACGGCGGGGACAGCGCGGTCGAGGCGGAATCGTACGACGGTGTCACGGCGACGTGGATCGTGAGCCTCGCGGGCGTCACCCTCGGTCCCGACGGCACGAGAACCGTGACGGTCACGGCGACCGACGGCGCGGGCGGCCCGGGGTTCGGGTACGAAGACATCATCGCCGACAACACGCCTCCGGACCCGGTGACGGGCTTCGGGATCCTGCCGGGGCACGAGGAACTCACGATCGAGTGGGACGACCTCTCGGGCTTCGACGCCTACATCGCCGGTGTTGACATCAGGTATGACACCTGGGCCGACTACCCGCTCTACGACGCGGGCGAGCCGCCGTACCCCGCGAACCCGGCCGAGGGCATCGATTCGTGGATCGCCTGGAGCGGGACGAGCATGGCGCAGCCGGTCTCCGACGTCCGCGCCATCTACTACGCGACGGCGTTCGCGTTCGATGAGGCGCGGAACTACGGCCCCGCAGCCCCGACCGCACAGGACCGCGCCACGAACTACTGGCTCGGTGACGTCGCGGCGGGCGTGGGCGAGTGGGGAGCCGGCGTCGGCTACACCGGCTACGTGGACGACGCCGACGTCGACAAACTCGGCGGCATGTACGGGTTCGCACCGACGGGGTACTACCTTGAGTGCGACGTCGGTCCGACCGACGACATGGATCGTCTGGGGATTCCGGAGCCCGACGCCTTCATCGACTTCGAAGACCTGATGATGTTCTCGACGAACTACGACGTCGTGAGCCCTCGCGTCGTGCGGTTCCTGCCTGGCGAGCCCTCGAAGTCCCTCGTCCTCGCGCTGGCCGAACTGGGCGAGCTCGAGAACGGCGATCTCGAGGTGGGGCTCGCGCTCACCGGGAACGCCGGCCAGGTCAAGGGGATCTCCGTCACGATCGCCTACGATCCGACGGAGCTCGAGTTCGTCACGTCGCGACTCTCCGAACACATGCTCTCGGTCGGAGGGCGCGGTTCAGATCGACCTGTCGGTGCTCGGCACCGGCGTCACGATCGGCGGCGCGGGTGACGTCGCGATCCTGACGTTCCGCCCGCTCGCTGATGGCTACGCGCTCGACTTCGAGGAGGCGATCGTCAGGAACGCCAAGAACGAGGACCTCCTGGCAGAGCTCGAGGGCTGCGAGTCGCGGCCGGAGACCCCGACGGCGTTCGGTCTCGCCCAGAACGTGCCGAACCCGTTCAACCCGGTGACGACGATCGCGTACGACGTGCCCCACGAAGCGCGGGTCGCGATCCGCGTCTACGACGTGGCCGGGCGGCTCGTGCGGACGCTCGTCGACGACGCGGAGGGCCCTGGCCGCCATGAGGCGGTCTGGAACGGGCGGAATGACAGGGGCGAGGCCGTCGGGAGCGGCGTCTACTTCTGCACGATGGAGGCGGGCGAGTTCCGGGCGACCGGGAAGATGCTCCTTCTCAAATAGAGAGGCTGCCGGAAGGCCAGCCGGGAAGCGGCGACTGACCCGGAACCGGAAGGGTAAGAGGCCCAGGAGTGCGCGAAACTTGCTTATTTCCACAGAAGTCGCAACGTGGTATAATAAGAGGATGAGAGAGATCAGCGCTGCCCGAGTCTGTCGATCCGGATGGCGGCGGCGGATGAGTATGTCTGCTGAGACGTCTCCGTTAACAGCATTGGTGTGACTACTCTGAGGAGGAGGCCTATCGGGGGAAGCAGCGCATCCTTGGGGAGGCGGTTTGGGAGTGGGCGACACACGGAGGAAAGCGGGGGAGAAGAGACCATGAGAAAGAGCGCAGTCTGCATCACGGCTCTCTGCGTGGCGCTTCTGGCACTCGGTACGGTCACGGCATCGGCGGGCGATCTCTACGTCCCGACGGGATACGCGACCATCCAGGCAGCCGTCGACGCCGCAGCGGCGTCGGGCGACGTGATCCACGTCGCTGCAGGCACGTACAGGGAGCAGGTCAAGATCGAGCTCAAGAGCCTCGATCTCGTCGGCGCGGGCATCGGCTCGACGATCGTCGAGGCCGTCGATCTCGTCGACCGAACGACCTACTCGATCACCCAGTGGAGCGGCTCGCCGAAGACGATCGACGCGTGCATCGGCATCGTGGGGCCCGGCACGGTGAACATCTCCGAGCTGACCCTCGACGGCCGGGCGCTCGGTCCGGACGGCTTCTACGGCATTCACTTCTTCGACGCGAGCGGCTCGGTGACCGACTGCCGCATCGAGGACGTTCTCAACGCGTCGAGTCCCGGTGGACAGAACGTCGTGTCGATCGTCGCTACGCATAGCGCGACGGGCGCGTGCGTCGTCGACTTCTCGGACAACGTGATCCCGAACTTCCAGAAAGTCGGCATCGGGATCCTCGGACCCGACTCGGACTGCACGATCGAGCGGAACGACATCGACAACGCCCCGAGCGATTACAACGCGGGGAACGGCATCCAGGTCTCCTACGGCGCGAGCGGCACGGTGACCGACAACACGGTGACCGGCGTGGCCTACACCGGCGAGGACTGGGGTGCGACGGGCATTCTCTGCTTCGAGTCCGGCGACGTTGCGGTCTCGGGCGGCGCGGTCGACCAGTGCCAGATGGGGTTGAACTTCTCGCAGTGGAACTGGATCTACACGCCGACCAGCGACGCGGTCATCGGCTTCGACGGCGTCACCTTCGACCAGTGCGACTGGAGCATCGGTGTCCACCTCGGCGACCCCGGCGCGGGCATCGATCTCACGGTCGAGAACTGCGCCATCACTGGCGGCACCTACTCCGGTGTCGATCTCTGGGGTAGCGACATCGATCCGTGGGGCGGGGGCTACTACAGCGGCTGGACCAGCGGGACGCTGACGGCCGTCGTCAATGACAACATATTCCAGTGCGGCGACGGAATCGTCGAGTGGATCGATGTCTCCGGCGGCACGGTGAACATCGCCGCCAGCGGAAACACCTTCGCCGGCTGCGGTGACTACGGCGTCTACAACAACTACACGAACACCATTGACGCCGAAGACAACTGGTGGGGCGATGCGGCCGGTCCGACGCTCGTAACGGCCCGCGGGGCAAGCGGGACGAAGCGCGCACCCTCGCCGTACCTCGCGTCCGACGATGCGATCCCGGCGGGGTGGAACGCTCCGGCGGGGCCGGACGGCGCCCCCACTGATGCCGGCGTGAACGTCTCGACCGGCGTCGACTACGATCCGTGGCTCCTGGGGAACATCTACTGCGATCCCGATCCCGAGTACCTGACGGTGGCGGATTCCGTGAAGACGGTCGCCGTGAAGTACCTCGGCGGCGGC
>JALGVU010000408.1 GCA_025774545.1 bacterium
CTTCACGTCGAGCCCGATCGTGGACTTCCCGACCGCGGTCGACGGCGTCTACGACTTCTACACCGTGGCGACCGACAACGCCGGGAACGTGGAGGATCCGCCCGGGACGCCCGATGGGACGATGACCGTCGACACCGAGCCACCGAGCGTCTCCGGCGTCGTCCTCGCGAACGCCACTCTTCCCCACACTGACGACTTCGCGAAGGACGGTGACGATCTGGAGCTCACGGCCGACGTGAGCGACAACCTCACCACGCTCACAGCCTCTGACATCCTGGCCAACCTGTCCGATCTCCTCGACGGCGGAGGTAGTGCGGTCGAAGCGGAATCCTACGACGGTGCGACCGCGATCTGGATTCTGGGCCTCGAGGACGTCGCCCTTGGGCCGGACGGGACGAGAACCGTGACGGTCACCGCGACCGACGGGGCGGGCGCCCCGGGCTTCGGGGCGGACGACATCGTCGTCGACAACGCGCCGCCGGATCCGGTCACTGGCTTCACTGCCCTGCCGGGCCACGAAGAACTCTGGCTCGAGTGGAACAATCTCTCCGGCCTCGACGCTTACATCGCCGGCGTCGACATCAGGTATGACACCTGGGACGCCTACCCCACGTACGACATCCCGGCTCCGTCGTACCCCGCGAACCCGACCGAAGGCCTCGGCTCGTGGATCGCCTGGGGCGGCACGAGCATGGCGCAGCCGGTCTCCGACGTGCGCACCATCTACTACGCGACGGCGTTCGCGTTCGATGAGGCGCGGAACTACGCCCCCGCGGCCTCGAGCGCACAGGACCGCGCCACGAGCTACTGGCTCGGTGACGTCGCGGCGGGCGTGGGCGAGTGGGGAGCCGACGTGGGTTACACCGGTTACGTGGACGACGCCGACATCGACAAGCTCGGCGGGATGTACGGATTCGCGCCGACCGGCTACTACCTCGAGTGCGACGTCGGTCCGACCGACGACATGGACCGCCTGGGGATTCCCGAGCCCGACGCCTTCATCGACTTCGAAGACCTGATGATGTTCTCGACGAACTACGACGTCGTGAGCCCGCGGGTCGTGCCGTTCCTGCCCGGCGAGCCTTCGAAGACCCTCGTCCTCGCGCTGGCCGAACTGGGCGAGCTCGAGAACGGCGACATCGAGATCGGGCTCGCGCTCACCGGGAACGCCGGCCAGGTCAAGGGGATCTCCGTCACGATCGCCTACGATCCGACGGAGCTCGAGTTCGTCACGTCGCGACTCTCCGAACACATGCTCTCGGTCACGATCGGCGGCGCGGGCGACGTCGCGATCCTGACGTTCCGCCCGCTCGACGACGGCTACGCGCTCGACTTCGAGCAGGCGATCCTGAGGGACGCCGGGAACGAGGACCTGCTGGCCGAGCTGGAGGGATGCGAATCGCGGCCGGAGGCCCCGACGGCGTTCGGTCTCGCCCAGAACGTCCCGAACCCGTTCAACCCGGTGACGACGATCGCTTACGACGTGCCCCACGAAGCGCGGGTAGCGATCCGCGTCTACGACGTGGCTGGCAGGCTCGTGCGGACGCTCGTCGACGACACGGAGGGCCCGGGCCGCCATGAGGCGGTCTGGAACGGGCGGAATGACAGGGGCGAGGCCGTCGGGAGCGGCGTCTACTTCTGCACGATGGAGGCGGGCGAGTTCCGGGCGACCGGGAAGATGCTGCTTCTCAAATAGAGAGGCCGCCGGAAGGACGTCCGGGAAGCGGCGATTGACCCAGAACCGGAAGGGTAAGGGGCCCAGGAGTGCGCGAAACTTGCTTATTTCCACAGAAGTCGCAACGTGGTATAATAAGAGGATGAGAGAGATCAGCGCTGCCCGGGTCTGTCGATCCGGATGGCGGCGGCGGATGAGTATGTCTGCTGAGACGTCTCCGTTAACAGCATTGGTGTGACTACTCTAAGGAGGAGGCCTATCGGGGGAAGCAGCGCATCCTTGGGGGGTGGTTTGGGAGTGGGCGACACACGGAGGAAAGCGGGGGAGAAGAGACAATGAGAAAGAGCGCAGTCTGCATCACGGCTCTCTGCGTGGCGCTTCTGGCTCTTGGTACGGTCACGGCCTCGGCGGACGATCTCTACGTCCCGACGGGGTACGCGACCATCCAGGCAGCCGTCGATGCCGCCGCGGCGTCGGGCGACGTGATCCACGTTGCCGCGGGCCCGTACAGGGAGCAGGTGAAGATCGAGCTCAAGAGCCTCGATCTCGTCGGCGCGGGCATCGGCTCGACGATCGTCGAGGCCGTCGATCTCATCGACCGAACGACCTACTCGATCACTCAGTGGAGCGGCTCGGCGAAGACGATCGATCCCTGCATCGGCATCGTGGGGCCCTGCACGGTGAACATCTCCGAGATGACCATCGACGGCCGGGAGCTTGGCCCGGACAACTTCTACGGCGTCCACTTCTTCGACGCGAACGGTTCGGTGACCGACTGCCGCGTCGAGGACATCCTCAACGCTCCGAGTCCCGGCAGCCAGAACGTCGTGTCGATCGTCGCTACCCACAGCGCGACCGGCGCGTGCGTCGTCGAGTTCTCGGACAACGTGATCCCGAACTTCCAGAAGGTCGGGATCGGCGTGCTCGGCCCGGACTCCGACTGCACGATCGAGCGGAACGACATCGACAACGCTCCGAGCGACTTCAATGCCGGTAACGGCATTCAGGTGTCGTACGGCGCGGACGGCGTGGTCACCGACAACACGGTGACGGGCGTCGCCTACACCGGCGAGGACTGGGGCGCGACCGGCATCCTGTGCTTCGAGTCCGGCGACGTTGACGTCTCGGGCGGCTCGGTCGACCAGTGCCAGATGGGCCTGAACTTCTCCCAGTGGAACTGGATCCACGACCCGGCGACGGACGCGGTCATCGGGTTCGACGGCGTCACGTTCGACCAGTGCGACTGGAGCGTGGGCGTGCACGTCGCCGATCCGGGCGCGGGCATCGATCTCACGGTCGAGAACTGCGTCATCACCGGCGGCACGTACTCCGGTGTCGACCTGTACGGCAGCGACGTCGACCAGTGGGGCGGCAGCTACTACACCGGCTGGACGAGCGGCACGCTGACGGCCGCCATCAACAACAACACCTTCCAGTGCGGCGACGGCATCGTCGAGTACATCGCAGTTACCGGCGGGACGGTGAACATCGCCGCCAGTGGGAACGACTTCTCCGGCTGCGGTGACTACGGTATCTGGAACAACTACACGAACACGATCGACGCGGAAGACAACTGGTGGGGCGACGCGGCCGGCCCGACGCTCGTGCTGGCTCGCGGATCCAGCGGGACGAAGCCCGCGCCCTCGCCGTACCTCGCGTCCGACGACGCGATCCCGGCTGGGTGGAGCGCGCCGGCTGGTCCGGACGGGCCGCCGACTGACGCCGGCGTGAACGTCTCGACTGGCGTCGACTACGATCCGTGGCTCCTGGGGAACATCTACTGCGATCCCGATCCCGAGTACCTGACGGTGGCGGATTCCGTGAAGACGGTCGCCGTGAAGTACCTCGGCGGCGGC
>JALGVU010000409.1 GCA_025774545.1 bacterium
CGCCCGGGGAGTCGATCCCCGAGCGGTACACGTGCGACGGCGACAACACCTCACCGCCCATCGCGTGGGGGGAGCCTCCGCCGGGGACGATCACATACGCGCTCATCGCTGATGATCCGGACGCGAAGGAGGTCGCCGGGAGGGTCGTCACGCACTGGCTCCTGTGGAACCTGCCCGCGACGGCCCGCTCGCTCGCCGAGGGGATCCCACGGCGCGAGATGCTCCCCGGTGGCGCGATGCAGGGCGAGGCGGCGCGCGGGATCGGGTACCTCGGCCCGTGTCCTCCGCACGGCCGGCTCCATCACTACTACTTCCGGCTCTACGCGCTCGATGCTCGTCTTCCGGCGAGCGCGGGGGCATCGAAAGCAGCCCTCCTCGAGGCGATGGAGGGGCACATCCTCGCGCGGGGCGAGCTCGTGGGCGTCTACCAGCGGTCCTGATCCGACGATTCGACGCGACGCGGTTTGCCTCGGGCGCCCCGACGCTCGCATCCGACGCCCCGGTGCTTGCATCAGACGGCCCGGCGCTCGCGTCCGACGGCCCGTCGCTCGCATCAGACGGCCCGGCGCTCGCATCCGACGGCCCGTCGCTCGCATCCGACGCCCCGCGACTCGTTCCCGGGACCCCGGCGTTTTCTGCTATAATGGGCCGGCCTGGGCGGACGCCCTCGCGGCCCGACCGCACTCGAACGACGGACGCGGTCCGGTGATGAGGCCGGTGCGTCCGTGCGCATCAGAAGTCCCGAACGCGAAGTCCAACCGTACGCAGGGAGGGAGACCGTGGCAGACCTTTCCACGAAGTACATGGGTCTCGACCTCGCCAATCCGATCATCGTGGGGAGTTCCGGCCTGACCGACTCCGTCGAGGGCGTCGGGAAGTGCGCCGAGGCCGGCGCCGGTGCCGTCGTCCTGAAGTCGATCTTCGAGGAGCAGATCGTGGGCGAGGTCGACAAACTCGTCGACGCGAGCGGTCCCGCGTACTGGCACTCGCAGGCCGCCGAGTACATCACGCGGTACGGGCGTGAGAACGCGGTCGAGCGCTATCTCGACCTCATCCGCGGCGCCAAGGAAGCCGTCTCCGTGCCCGTGATCGCGAGCATCCACTGCGTCTCGGCCGGCGCCTGGACGGAGTTCGCGCAGAGGGTGGAGCAGGTCGGCGCCGACGGACTCGAGCTCAACATCTTCGTCCTCCCGGCCGACCCGCGCATCGACGGGCGGACGAACGAGCAGATCTACCTCGACGTCGCGAAGGCCGTGAAGCAGAAGGTGAAAATCCCCGTTGCGCTCAAGATCGGTTCCTTCTTCTCCGGGCTCGCGAACCTCGCGCTCGCTCTCGGCGTCGACATCGACGCGCTCGTCCTCTTCAATCGCTTCGCGCGCGTCGACTTCGATACGGAGAAGCTCTCGCTCAAACCGGCGTCGTTCCTCTCGTCGCCCGACGAGATGGTCGTTCCGCTTCGCTGGATCTCGATCCTCTCGGGGCAGATCGCGTGCGATCTCGCAGCGACGACCGGCGTACACGACGGCGAGGCGGTCGTGAAGCAGCTCCTCGCGGGTGCCGCCGCCGTGCAGGTTTGCTCCGCGCTGTACAAGAACGGCGTCGGACACATCGGCACGATGCTCGATGGCCTCCGGGACTGGATGGGCCGGCACGAGTTCCCGTCGGTCGCCGACTTCCGCGGGAGAATGAGCCAGACCGAGAGCCTGAAGCCCGGCGCCTACGAGCGCGTGCAGTTCATGAAGGCCTCGACCGGCGGCAGCTAACGGCGGTCCGCCGCTGGTACGAGCGCTCGGCCGCGGGCGGCGGTCGAGGAGCGCGCCCCCTTCGGGGGGCGCCGCCGAGCCGGGCACGGGAGATCCGTTGAAGCAGATCCTCCAGACGGTCGATCTCGAGAAGACCTACCACAAGGGAACCGTCGAGATCCCGGTGCTCCGCGGCGTCTCGTTCGACGTCGCGGAGGGCGAGTACGTCTCGATCTCGGGGCGATCGGGATCCGGGAAGTCGACTCTCCTGAACCTGATCGGCGGGCTCGACACCGCGACGTCCGGCCGCGTCGTCGTGCGCGGCGCCGACATCACGAGCATGGACCGCACGACGCTCGCGCTCCACCGGCGCCGGACCGTCGGGATGGTCTTCCAGTCGTTCAATCTCATCGCGTCCCGGACCGCGCTCGAGAACGTCACGCTCGCGCTCGCCTTCGGCAATCACCCTCGCGGGGACCGGAAGCGCCGCGGCGTCGAGCTCCTCACACGCGTCGGCCTCGGCGACCGCGTCACGCACGTGCCCGGTGAACTCTCGGGCGGCGAGGCGCAGCGGGTCGCGATCGCGCGGGCGCTCGCGAACTCGCCCGACATCCTCCTCGCCGACGAGCCGACGGGGAACCTCGACAGCAGGACCTCCGAGGAGATCATCGAGGTACTGAG
>JALGVU010000117.1 GCA_025774545.1 bacterium
CGTCGTGCGCGTCGATCGAGCCCCCGACCGTGACGCTCACGGGCGTCGACGTCGAGGGCGTCTCGATGGACGGCGTCGAGCTGACGCTCCTTGTCGACGTCACGAACCCGAACGCGTTCGGGGCCAACGTCGGCAAGCTCAACTACGAGATCTTCGTCGACGACACCGCACTCGCGAACGGAAACCAGCTCGACTCGGTGATGATCGAGGCGGGGAAGACCGTCGAGGTCGGCATCCCCTTCACGCTCACGTGGACCGGAATGAAGGAGAGCCTGAAGGAGATCACCGACGGGAACGAGCATGAGTGGAAGATCAAGGGCTACGCAACCCTCTCGAAGGGTGTGGTGTCAAAGACCTTCACGTTCGACGAGAGTGGGAGCTTCACGGGACCGTCGGACATCGACATCGATCTCAACTTCTCCGATTAGACGGCCAGTCCCGGGTGTCCGTGCTGCGACGCCGCGCGGGCGAGCGCCGCACGAGTGAGGGATCAGCAGCCGAACGCAGGAGGTTCAGCATCAAGAAGAAGTACGATCCCAAGGACGAACGGGCGATCCTGGTCGGCGTGAGCCTCCCGAATACCAGGGTCGAGGACGAGAACGAGTCGCTCGACGAGTTGGCGCAGCTTGCGCGGACGGCCGGGGCGACCGTCGTCGATCGTTTCGTTCAGAACAGGACCCGCATCGACGGGAAAACCTACGTCGGGCGCGGCATGATCGAGCGGATCAAGAACGCCGCCGCGATCCACGAGGCGAACCTCCTCATCTTCGACGACGACCTGCGACCGGCCCAGGGGCGCGAGATCGAAAAGGTGACCGAGATCAAGACGATCGACCGCACCGAGCTCATTCTCGATATCTTCGCGAGTCGCGCGCAGACGAAGGTCGCGCGGATCCAGGTCGAACTCGCGCAGTTCGAGTACGAGCTGCCGCGGCTCCGCCGGCTGTGGGACCATCTCGAACGGCTGGGCGGCGGCATCGGAACACGCGGCCCGGGCGAGATGCAGCTCGAGGCGGATCGCCGACTCATCCGCACCAGAATCAGGATGCTCAAGAAGCTCCTGAAGGGCGTCGAGGTCGACCGTGCCGAGCAGCGGAAGCGGCGCCGGACGATGGCGAAGGTCGCTCTCGTCGGCTACACGAACTCGGGGAAGTCGACGATCATGAACGCCCTCACGGACGCGGAGGTCCTGACCGAGGATCTTCTTTTCGCGACACTCGATGCGACGACGCGGCGGCTCGAGCTCCCCGGGGGGCATGCGGCGCTCCTCACCGACACCGTCGGGCTCATCAAGAAGCTCCCGCACCATCTCGTCGTCAGCTTCCACGCAACGCTCGAGGAGGTGGCGGACGCCGGTCTCCTCCTGCACGTCGTCGACGTCTCGAGGCCGCACTGCGAGCGGTATCTGGAGCTCGCGAACGACGTCCTCGAGGAGATCGGGGTCAAGGACAAGCCGGTGCGGATCGTCTTCAACAAGATCGATCGCGCCGGAGGTCCTGAGGAACTCGCGCGCTTTGCAAGGGTCTACCCCGGCGCCATCTTCACGTGCGCGACCTCGGGCGAGGGTCTCGACGAACTCACGCGCGCGATCTGCGCGTTCGTGGAGAGCGGAGAAGAGGTGCTCGACCTCGCGATCCCCGTGAGCGACGGGAAGACGATCGCCACGATCCACGAGCAGGCGGAGGTCCTCGCGACGAACGAGAACGGCGACCACCTGGAGATGCGCATCCGGGTGCCGAAGCCCTACGCGGCAAGGCTTCGGAAGCTCGGGGTCGTGCGCTAGCCGCCGCAGCGGTGGACAGGATCCTCGGGCGTACCCTCTCGCACATCTCCCGCCAGACGCACGGAAGTCGCGGCGTGTGCACGTGTTCCGGCGGCTGAATACGTCCGCGGCTCCAACTGAGCGGGCCCTCAGCTTCCTTAGTGCTTGAGTAATAATAGTGAACCGCTAGTCAGCCAACGTGTCCTACCCGGTTGAAAGCGTATTTCGCTTGACAGCCATCATGGCCGTATGATACTTTTCCGTCTGCGGGATGCTCCTTCCTCACCCATGACTATTTAGCTTGCGGTGGTTTCACCGCGTCTTGTGACCATCACCCGGCTTGCGTCGCCGCTCGGGTGCTCTGCGCTTGCACGCGTGACGGTCGTGTCAGTGCTTGTCGAGGTACGCCGGGTGAAACCGCGGCGAGACGAAGGGAGGTGTGATCGCAGAGGTTGACATCAGGGTGGACGGGGGAGATGGGTTCGCAATCGTGGAGCCTTTACCAACGAGGGAGAGACCCCGATGAAGACGAAGCCCCTGTTGTTCGTTGTTCTGGCGTTCCTTCTTGTCGCGGGTGCGGCGATGGGAGCGTCTCTCTATTTGCTGCCGAATCATCACACTGGGCATTTCGACGCATACAATCTCCACAGCGATGGGACCTTCGTATACACGGCCCGCTACACGCTGCAGTGCATCGGTGATCCGGCGGGAGTGACCATCTGGGAGAGGTACGACCCCGTGACGGGTGCGGTCACCGAGGCGTACATCTTCATGACGAGCGAGAGCGTCGGGAACATCGAGGTCTTCGATGCACTGGCGTTCACGTACGTCACGTGCCTGAATACCGGTGGCAACAACCTCGCGGGAATCAGCATGGACATCGAGAACAGGGTTCTGTACTCGGTGGATCGTGGCACGTCGACGTTGTACGCGTTCGACTTCGATCCGGACGTCGCGCCACCCACGCTCACGGCGAAGACGGGATTCCCAAGAAGCCTCCCCGATCTTTCGCATGCCATGGGCCTCTGCTACGACAAGTCCGACAGTACGCTCTACGTCGCCGACATGGCGCAGAACACCGTGCGTGGGTACGACGTGAGTGACTGGTTGCAAGTGTTCACGTGGAATCCTACGGGCGGTCCGGTGGACGTGACGGTCGACTCGGACAGGAGGATCATCTACGCGGGCAACAACGACGGGGGAGGTGGTCCTCATGGTCCCGGTCCAGCGGGTGTGTTCAAGTATGACATCGCGACCGCGGCTACCGAGGACTTCAGTCTGCCTGACGGCGGTGCGATGGGCCTCGCCGTTGCCCCGCCAACGGGGTATCTGTACGTGACGGCCGGGTACAACGGCGATCATGTCTACGCCTACGACACGAGCACCATCCCGTGGACGCTGATTCAGGACGGTGGACTCGTCGGTAATCCCGCCGGCATCGTGACGAGCCGGGCACAGGTGCCACCCGATCCTGGTATCGAGATCAGCACGCCCTCAACCGATGTGTGCTTCGGTGATCAGATCGACTGGTATGTCCACTCCTTCTACCACGATGTTGAGGGAGTAGGGCTGCCGGCGACAGGAGTGGAGGTAGTTGTTGAACTCCACGATCATCTTGACTTCGTCTCAGCGACCGGCGGAGGCGTGTACGCGGCCGGTCCTCCTCAGACGGTCACGTGGGTCATCGGCACGGTGAACGAGGGCGACGAGTACAACGAGGTGATCGTTACCGACGTCGCTGGCGATGCCGTGTACGACGAGACCCTAACTGCGTTCGCACAGATCCAGAGTAATGAAGTGGACCCCCTCGAGTGGGGAGAGGATAGCGCCTTCGTTGTCATGTGCCCCGAGCCCCCGTGCGTGGAGCTCGCGTGGGGCGATCCTGTCTACGACTGCCCCGAGGTGTTCATCCCGATTCTCATCTCCGGCGTGGCAGGCAAGACCCCGATCACGGGCGTGGACCTCATCCTGACCTACGACCCCGCTCTGGTGGAAGCCGACGCGGTCGACTTCACGGGCACGGTGCTCGAGGGGCTCGGATGGAGCTACCTCGACAACATCCCCGTGCCGGGCGAGTATCGCCTCGGTCTGGCTGGCACGGTTCCCATTCCTGATGATGGTGTTCTGGTCTACCTCGAGTTCGACGTGCTCGATCTTAACTGCGGTGGATGCACTGACTTCGTGCTCGATGCTCTCCTGAACGAGGGTGATCCCCAGGTCTGCCTGCCACAGCCTCTGACCTGGTGCGTGCCGGAGGGCACGGCCGAGGGTCTAGTGGAGTTCTGGAACTGCAACTGCTGCACGCCGCCGATGCCTGATACCGAGGTCTGCCTGTACGACGCCGCAGGCGCACTGGTCGAGTGCGTGATGACCGACGTCGAGGGGATGTTCGTCTTCGACGGCATGTGCTTGGGCGACTGCTACACGGTGGTTCCCGATCGTCCGTGCTACGCGTACGACGAGGATCACGGGATCAGCACGCTCGACGCTGCTCACGTGCTCAAGTACTTCGTGATGTGCGATCCGCTGGACAACTGCCCGATCGATCCGATGGAGATGTACGACGGATCGTTCTGCCCGCCTGACATCGTGTACCCGCAGCAGGTGGCGGCGGACGTGACGCTGAACGGATCGATCCACTCGTTCGACGCGTCGATCATCCTGAAGTACATCGTTGGCCACGACGTGAGCGCGTACGCGGTAGGGTGCTGGACGTTCTACTGCGACGAGCGGTACTTCTGCGTCGATGGCGAAGAGTGGTGCGGCTGTCCCGACGTAGACGAGCTGGACTTCTACGGGGTGCTGTACGGCGACGTGACCGGCAGCTGGGCCGCATGCCCGCCCGGCGATGCGATCGAGGAAGCCAGCGATGCGGTGCTCGCACTCGGCGAGGTCGAGGCGTCTCCGTGGAGCGAAACGGTCGAGGTTCCGGTGACGATCGATCGTGCCGACGGCTTCTTCGGTCTCGAGTTCAAGGTGCTTCACGACTCCGAGATGGCGACTGTGGTGTCTGTGATTCCGTCCGACGCCGCGTTCGGTGGTCTCCTGGAGTGGAACGCGACCGAGGGCCGCGTGCACATCGCCTCGGCGAACGCTTCCGGCTACGAGACGGACGGCGAGTTCTGCCGGATCGTCTACCAGATCGAGAACATGGCCGGCGGCGACGTCTGCGAGCTCAACCTCGTGAACGCGCATGTCGACGAGGTGACCGAGCCGATGGGGATGATCGACGGCGCCATCAACTTCTCGACGACCGGCGTTCCTGACGAGGTGACGCCTGAGGCGTACGCCCTCCATCCCGCGATGCCGAACCCGTTCAACCCGATGACGAAGATCGCGTACGACGTGCCCGCCGCCGGCGGCGCGATTCGTGTCGAGGTCTACGACGTGACGGGCCGCGTGGTTCGTACGCTGGTCGATGGATTCATCCCCGCCGGTCGTCACGAGGTCGTGTGGCACGGCCGCAGTGACAACGGCGAGCGCGTTGCCTCCGGCATCTACTTCTGCCGGATGGTGGCGCCCGAGTACACGGTGACCCAGAAGCTGACGCTCCTGCAGTAACAGGACGTCGGGTCTGGTTGGATTGCGGACGGCTTGGCGCCCTCGCCCCAAGGGGAGGGCGCCGGGCCTCCGCTGGCCTCTCGAGAGCGAGCGAAGGAGGGGTATGTGGACCGAGTCCCTGTGGTTGCGGAGTAGTCCTTGGGTGTTTGGGGTCGTTGTCAAAGGAGGACCAGGATGAACACCCGCACAAGGGAGTGGGAGGCGGCCGCTTTCTGTCTGATGGCGATCCTGTTGCTGGCAGCTAGCAGCTGGACAGACGCGGCAGCCACGAACTCGCGAACCTACACGACTGACGCGGACTTCGATGAGGGCGTCCTCGTCAACGTGGAGCACAACACGGTTGCCGATCAGCTGCAGCTCAGCGATGACCAGTTCGTGCTTCCCTTCATCTGGGTGCCGAATCTGGACAACACCGTCTCGAAGGTCGACACTGACACCGGCAAGGAGCTCGCCCGATACCGCACGGTTCCTACCGGTGTCAGCGGATCACCATCACGGACCACGGTCGATCAGAACGGCAACGTCTGGTTCGGGAATCGGGCTGCCGGAACGGCCGTCAAGATCGGCCTCTTCGAGGCAGGGGGGTACGTCGACAGGAACATGAACGGGACCATCGAGACGTCCCACGATCTCAACGACGACGGCGACATCACAGGCGCCGAGCTCCTCCCTTGGGGCCAGGACGAGTGCGTGCTCCTCGAAGTCGTGCTCGTCCCGGGGAGCGAGGGGCCTTACGTTCCCGGAACGGCGCACGGGCTCTACAGCGGCACCCCCGGCCCCAGATCGTTCGCCATCGATGCGAGCAACAACCTCTGGGCCGGGTGCCACGGCACGTCGAACTCCTACTACATCGACGGGACGACCGGGGCGATCTTGGGAGGACCCTACTTCTCCCCGGGACACAGTCCATACGGAGGGTTGATCGACGGGTACGGGGTCTTCTGGTCGTCGGGCGGAGGTTCGAACAACGTAGCGAGGATCGACCCGACGGGAGGGCTCCCGCCGACGATCACTCAGCACGGTGTGCCGGGCACGTCGTACGGCATGGCTGCCGACTTCGGGCTCGATCACGTCTTCGTCTCGCACTGGACCTTCAACACGTTCTCGCGGTTCGACATCTCCGTGAATCCCCCGGTCCTCGAGTGGACGAAGCCCACGTACGCCAGCAGCTCCAGGGGAGTCGCGGTGACCCCCGCCGACAACAATGTGTGGATCGCGAACTCGGGCTCGGACGACGTGACCCGCTACGACAACAACGGGAATCTCCTCGCGACCATCCCTGTCGGGGATCAGCCGACCGGTGTGTCGATCGACTCCAACGGCAAGGTGTGGGTCGTGATGCTGGGTGACAACACGATCCGGAGGATCGACCCTGCGGACAACACCGTCGACCTGATCAAGGACATCAATGCTGCGAGCGGCCACTACGGCTACAGCGACATGACCGGCATCAGCATCATCTCCATCGATCAGGGCAAGTGGACGGTGGTCTATGACAGCGGCGAGCCCGAGGCGGAGTGGGAGAGAGTCTGGTGGACGGACTTCGTTCCCGCCGGAATGACGCTCGCCGTCAAGGCGCGGAGCTCACTCGACCTGATGACCTGGTCGGCTTGGGAGAGCGCGACGAACGGCACCGATCTCAGTGCCACACCTCCTGGGCAGTATCTCGAAGTCGAGGTGGAACTCGAGAGGCCGCAGGGAGAGACTGACTCGCCGATCCTCTACGATCTCACGATCGAGTGGTCGCCCCCGTGTGTGACGGTCGAATGGGGTGATCCCTACTACGACTGTCCGGAGGTGTGGATCCCCATCATGATCTCGGATGTGGTCGGCACCACCGACATCATAGGCGTCGACCTGATCGTCACGTACGATCCGGCGGTCGTGGAGCCCGATGGCGTCGACTTCGCGGGCACGGTGCTCGAGGGCCTGGGCTGGACCTACCTCGACTACACGCCGGTGCCAGGGGAGTACAGGATCGGCCTGGCGGGTACGGTCCCGATCGCCGATCTCGGGGTTCTGGCCTACCTCGAGTTCGATGTGCTCGACCTCAACTGCGGGGCCTGCACAGACCTGATCCTGGACGTCCTCTTCAACGAAGGCATCCCGGAGGTCTGCGATATCGATCCTCTCACCTGGTGCGTGCCTCCCGGCACGGCCGAGGGTGTGGTGGAGTTCTGGAACTGCAACTGCTGCATGCCGCCGATGCCCGATACCGAGGTCTGCCTGTTCGACGCGGCTGGCGCCCCGGTCGACTGCGTCATGACCGACGTGGACGGGATGTTCGTCTTCGATGGCATGTGCCTGGGCGACTGCTACACGGTGGTTCCCGATCGTCCGTGCTACGCGTACGACGAGGACCACGGGATCAGCACGCTCGACGCAGCCCACGTGCTTCAGTACTTCGTGATGTGCGATCCGCTGGACAACTGCCCGATCTACCCGATGGAGATGTACGACGGATCGTACTGCCCGCCTGACGACGTGTACCCGCAGCAGGTGGCAGCCGACGTGACGGTGAACGGATCGATCCACTCGTTCGACGCGTCGATCATCCTGAAGTACATCGTCGGTCACGACGTGAGCATGTACGCGGTGGGCTGCTGGACGTTCTACTGCCGTGGGGGTTCTCTACGGCGACGTGACCGGCAGCTGGGGCTCGTGCCCCGCGGACGCCCTCCCGGATGTGAAGGAGAGCGAGGCGGGCCTGGCCGTGGCGACGGTCGACGGGGCGCCTGGCGAGACGGTCGAGGTTCCTGTGACGATCGATCGCTCGGACGGGTTCTTCGGTCTTGAGTTCAAGGTGCTCCACGACTCTGAGCTGGCGACGGTCGTGTCGGTGATTCCGTCCGACGCTGCGTTCGGCGGTCTG
>JALGVU010000410.1 GCA_025774545.1 bacterium
CTTCCCGCGGCTCGCGGTGTCGGCCTTGCTCAGGTGGGGCTCGAGAACCGCGAGTCCCGCGTTCATCGCCTTGGCCGCGAGGAGCACCTCGGGAAGGAAGATCTCGTGCTCGCGGAAACGGTCGCCCACGACGCCCATGCCGGCGATCAGCGCTTCCTCGAGGATCGTCGCCGCCTCGATCGACTGATCGAGCGCCGACTGCGTGAGGGTGCGGACCTCGTCGTCCTCGCCGCGCTGGAGCTCGGCAGCGATCTTCGTCAGAACCTCCATGCTCGTCTCCTTCTCAGTCCCGTGACTTCAGCTCTCGTATCCGAAGCCGGCAGTCCTTCGTCCGGCAGTCTGAACAGAAACCGTAGTCCGCGGCGAAGTCGTGGATCTCCGCCGGCCCCATGACCATCACCCCAGAGATCGACTTCAGTGGCTGCATGAGGCAGCTCGCAGTCAACTCGATCCCGATGGCCCCGGGATCGAGCGCGGCGAAGAGCGCGCGCTGCCCCGTGATGTTCCAGCCGCAGTACCCCGGACTGTAGCGGAGGACCCGCGTGTCGGCGTCGGCCGTCCCTTCGCTCCGCGCCTCCTCGAGCGCGACGCGATCGAGATGAACACCTGCAAGCTCCGTCGCCTCGGACGCAACGGCGTCGAGCGTGGCGCCGAGCGCGAGACTTCCCTCATCGAAGAGCGCCGCGATGCGGTCGGAGACCTGCCCGCCGACGGTGGCCGCAAAGAGCGCGAGCCGGTCGGCCCGCGGGAAGATCTCGAGGAGCGGGGAGGGGGCCTCGTTGTCGCCTTCGCCCGCGTAGATCGTGGCGAACTCGACCGCGTCGACCCCGGCGTAGATCCCGCGCGGCTCTGCCTCGGCCCGGAACTCCTCGAGCGCCTCGCGAAGCAGCTGCTCGACGCGCGCTCCGGCGTCGCGGTCGGAGGGACCTCCCAGGGAGCGAAGCACGGCCTCGGCGGTCGGTACGACCTCCTCGAGGGGGATCTCGACGATGCGTCTCACCGTTCTGACTCCCCCTACGACTCGCGGGCCGGCAGTCGGTCGAGCCCGTGATGGCGCGCCTCGCCGGTCATGAGCTCGACGAGCTCGTTCTTCACATCGTCCGTCAGGCGCGATGGCTCGTACTCGTCCAGGTGTCGCACGACCTCGCGGTGGGCGCGCTCCCCGAGCGTCGTCTTCCCCTCGGAACGCCAGCGGGAGAGGTTCGCCCGCTCGATCGAAGGACCGGGGAAGTAGTGCTCGCTCCGGAGGTGCTTGCGCGTGTGATCGGCGATGAGCAGATGCCCCTCCTCGAGCATCTCCTCGAAGTGGTGCCGCGAGGGGAAGTCCTCCTTCGGCTCGATCCCACGGATCATCCGCTGCGTCATGCCGCAGATCTCGTTGTCGACGACGAGCTTCTCCATGCTGACGCAGCTCTCGAAGTCGAGCATGCCGGGACCCGAGATGCTGTTGATTCCCGAGAGCGCCGCGAGCGTCGTCCCCATTGACGACTCGAGGCCGGCCTGCGCGTCGAGCGCCTTGGCGTCGGAGAGGCCTATGTAGGCCTGCGTCGGTAGCCCCAGGTGCTTGCCGATCTCGGCGTAGGCGCAGTCGATCATCTGCGTCTCGATCGCCCCCATGGGGGTCGTCTCGTATCGGATGTCGAAGGCGGCGGGGGAGCCGCCGTAGAGGACCGGGCAGCCGGGGTTCGCGAGCTGGCTCAGGACCACGCCGCTTAAGGTCTCGGCCGTGTGCTGGATGAGACTGCCGACCAGGGTCACGGGGGCCATGAAGCCCGAGAGCGGCATCGAGATGTACTCGACCGGAACCGAGTCGGCGGCGCAGTCGAGCAGGTTCTGAGCCGTAACGTCGCTCCACTTGAGCGGGGCGGTCGGGCAGACCGAGAAGATCGTGAGCGGTTTCGCCGCGAGCGCCTCGGCCGATCCGCGAACCGCGAGCTGCATCTTCCCCATGAGTTCGTACGACTCGATCGTGAAGGCTCCCGTCACGACAGGCTTTTCACCGTAGAGAAGACAGA
Organism: bacterium; assembly: GCA_025774545.1. GTDB lineage: Bacteria > Joyebacterota > Joyebacteria > Joyebacterales > Joyebacteraceae > JALGVU01. The sequence continues at coordinate 2,016 of JALGVU010000410.1, forward strand.
GGAAGAGCCGGTAGCTGTCCTGGATCGGCTCGGGCACGTCGCCGCAGATGAAGGCCGTGCTCTGCGCCTCGATGTGCTCGAGCCGGCTCGTCAGCTTCGTGAACCGCACGAAGTCGTCCGTGACCGGCGGACGTATGTCGCCCGTCTCGTGGTCGAGCACGGTGATGCCGGAGGACCCTGGCGTGAAGTGGACCTTGTCGCCCGAGAGGTCGTGGGTCTGCTCGCCGAGGCAATCGTAGAGCGCGAAGCCGCTTGGCGCCTTCTTGATCGCGTCCCGCACGAGCGATTCGGGCAGCGTCACGCGACCGGTCGCGGCATCGACCGCGGCACCGTGATCCGCGAGGAGCGTGACCGCGTTGTCGTTCTGAACCTGAAGTCCGAGCGTCGCGAGTCACGATTCGTTCGATGAGGCCTCTGTCGAGGAACTGCAGTCTGGGTCGCATGGTTTCCTTTCGAAGTTGCGCTGCCCTCCGAGGCACTGGGTGCCCACGCGAGGACCGTCATGATCGAGTCATTCTGGTGGCCGGACCGACCCGATTGTACTCGCGCCGCCCGCGCGTGGCCAGCACCTTGCGCGGATACTGCGCGCTCCCCCCTCATGCGGCACGAGGCGCAACCGCCTCCCGTCGTGGACCGTGC
>JALGVU010000118.1 GCA_025774545.1 bacterium
CGCGCCGCCCGTCGTCGAGGACGGCGTGGTAAGGGTCGAGGGCGACGTCGTCGGGGAGGAGCTCGCGATCGACGCCGACGTCGTCGTGCTCGCGTCGCCCCTCGTGGCCGACGCTGGGGCCGGCGAGCTCTCGAGGATGCTCAAGGTGCCGCTCGACGCGGACCGCTTCTTCTTGGAGGCGCACGTCAAGCTGCGTCCGGTCGACTTCTCGACCGACGGCATCTTCGTGTGCGGGACCGCCCGATGGCCCGCGACGACCCGCGAGAGCGTCGAACAGGCGCTCGCCGCCGCCGCGAGAGCCTCGATTCCGCTCCTGGCGGGCGAGGTCGCCGTCGAACCCATCGTCTCGATCCTGCGCGACGAGGAGCTCTGCCGCGGCTGCGGCATGTGCGCGGACCTCTGCCCGTACGGCGCGATCGAGATGATAGAGACCGAGAACGGAATCAAGGCGCGGATGATCGAGGTCGCCTGCAAGGGGTGCGGGACGTGCGCGGCGACGTGCTACAAGCGGGCGATCACGATGGTGCACTACACGGACGAACAGCTGAACGCGCAGGTGCTCGTCGCCTTCCCTGACTAAGGAGAGGTGGGGGCCCTGCGCCGGATCGCGGCCCGAAACGCGACGGAGGCCGCGGGAACGAGCGAGCGGGGCGAACGGTGAGCGAAACCTACTATCCGAGGATCATCGCCTACTGCTGCTACTGGTGAGCGTACGGCGCTGCCGACCTCGCCGGGGTAGCGAGGCTTCAGTATCCGCCTGACGTGCGCGTGGTCCGGGTCATGTGCTCCCTGTGCTCATGATGAACGCCTTCGAGGCGGGCGCCGACGGCGTCATGGTCGGCGCGTGCCTGAAGGGCGAGTGCCACTACTCCGTGGGGAACCTCCAGGCCGAGGGCAGGATCGAGGTCGTCGGGAGGGTGCTCACGCGGCTCGGGCTTTCCCCCGCACGCCTGGCGCTCCGGATGATGTCGAGCGCGCAGGGCGCGCGGTTCGTGGAGTTCGTCACCGACTTCCAGGCGGAGATCGCCGCGCTCGGCCCGCTCGGCTCGAGCGAGGGCGTCGACGCGGACGAGGTGAAACTCCGCCTCGCGGCGGGGAAGAACGCCCTCGCCGGCAAGAAGCTCCGCTGGGTCGAGGGCAAGTGGCTCGAGTTCCAGGAGGACGGGAATCCGTACGGGGAGGTCTTCACGCTGCACGAGCTTGGGCGGGTGTACGGCGAGGTCGTGCTCGATGAGTGCGCGATCCAGGAGATCCGGCTGCGCCTCGACGGACGCTCGTTGTCCGCGAGGGAGCTCGCGAAGGAGACGAGGATCCCGGCGTACCGGGTGGTCCGGCATCTGGCGGACATGCGCAGGATGGGGTTGGTCACCATCGAGGCCGGGGGTTCGGGCGATCCCGAGTGGACCGGGTGCGCAGAGCTGCCCGCGGATGAGCCCGCGGTCGGCGCCGCATCGGAGTGAGGTTCGAGGGCACGATGACGAAGAAGCGCAAGGCCAGGAACGCGTCGAAGAAGTCCGGAGGCGCCCATCAGGTGTCGCTCCCGCTCGACGAGGCGAGCGCGCCGAGCGAGGCGGGGGCGCCCACGGCGACGGACGCGGGCACCGAGCGCGTGACGCCCGAGGTGGCCCAAGGCCCCCGCCGGCGCGTTCTGGTCGTCGGTGGAGGGCTCGCCGGTCTCGAGGCAGCGCTCGAGATCGCCGACGGGGGAGCCAGCGTCCGTCTCGTCGAGAGCGCGCCCTTCGTGGGTGGAGCGGCGAAGGGCCTCGCGACGGTGCCGGGCGCGGCGATCCCGGCGTTCTGTCACGTCGTCGCCAAGATCGAGGCGGTCACGCGCCACCCGGGCATCGAGGTCCAGACGAACACGCGGATCACGAAGCTCCGCAGGAAGAACGGGGAGTACCGCGCGGCCGTCACGACCGCCCCCACGCGCGTCACAGCCGAGTGTGACTACTGCGGGGCGTGCGTCCAGGTCTGCCCGATCAAGCCGTACGACCGTTTCAACGAGGGGCTGACGCTCCGCACCGCGATCGACTGGCCGAGCACGCCGTTTCACGAGGCGAGGCCGAACATCGAGAAGGAGACGCCCGCCTGCCAGGACGCGTGTCCGGTCCACATCGACATCCGCAAGTACATCGGGCTCATCGCCGAAGGCAGGTACGCCGACGCGCTCGCGGTCGTGCGGGAGAAGAACCCGCTCCCCGCGATCTGCGGCCGCGTCTGCAACCATCCGTGCGAGGACGCCTGCAACAGGGGATGGCAGGACGAGCCGCTCTCGATCGACGCGCTCAAGCGCTACGTCGCCGACTACGAGATCCAGCTCAGGCGCGAGGGGAAGCTCTCCTGGCCGACGCCGCCGAAGAAGACACACAAGGAGAGAATCGCGATCGTCGGAGCGGGGCCAGCGGGACTCACGGTCGCCCACGATCTCGCGCACATGGGCTACGAGTCCACGATCTTCGAGGCCGCGCCCGTGCCGGGCGGCATGCTCTGGCTCGGGATCCCGGAGTACCGCCTCCCGCGGGACGTGATCGATCTCGAGGTCGACTACATCAAGAACCTGGGAGTCGAGCTTAGGCTCGACACTCCAATCGGTCCCGATCTCACCCTCGATGATCTGAGGAAGCAGGGCCACAAGGCGATCTTCTTGGGGGTGGGCGCACACAAGGGACTCAAACTCCGCGTTCCCGGCGAGGACGATTTCGAGGGATTCATGGACTGCATCGTCTTCCTCCGACGCGTGAACCTCGGCGATGCGACGAAGCCCGGCAACAAGGTGATCGTCATCGGCGGCGGCAACTCCGCGATCGACGCGGCCCGCACCGCCGTTCGCGTGGGGTGCGATGAGGTACACATCGTCTACCGCCGGTCGAGGAAGGAGATGCCCGCGAACCCGTGGGAGATCGACGCGGCCGTGGAGGAGGGCGTCAAGATCAGCTACCTGGCAGCACCCGTCAAGATCCTGGGGGAGACGGGCAAGGTGGTCGGTATGGAGTGCGTTCGCATGGAGCTCGGGAAGCTCGACGCGAGCGGACGCCGCCGGCCGGTTCCGGTCGAGGGAACGGAGTTCGTCGTCGAGGCCGATCTCATCGTTCCGTCGATCAGCCAGAGGCCCGACATCGCGTTTCTGGGGGACGACCACGGCCTCGACATCTCGAGATGGGAGTCGTTCGAGATCGACGAGCGTAGCATGCAGACGAACGTGCCGGACGTGTTCGCCGGCGGCGATGACGTGACGGGGCCGTCGACGGTGATCGAGGCGATCGCCGCGGGGCATCGCGCGGCGAGGGGGATCGACGAGTTCCTCTCGTCGTAGGTGGGGCAGATGAAGAAGCCGAAGTTCATTCCCGAGTTCGATGACATCCCGACTCCTCGGACGTCGATGCCGGAGCTCGAGGTCGCGGATCGCGTCGGCACGTTCGACGAGGTCGAGCTGGGCTTCACGCAGGAGCTCGCGCGCGTCGAGGCGTCGCGGTGTCTGAGCTGCAGGCGCTGTCTCGGCTGCGGGCTCTGTCTCGCGGAGTGCGACCGGCAGGCGATCGTCTACGAACAGGAGCCGTCGAGATCCGAGTTCTCGGTCGACGAGGTCGTGCTTGCGCCCGGGGCGGGGTGCTTCGACGCCACGCGGAAGAGCACGCTCGGGTACGCCGCGAGTCCGAACGTCGTGACGACTGCGGAGCTCCAGAGGATACTCTCTCCGACGGGCCCGTACGGCGGGATCCCGATCAGACCGGGGGACGGCAGCCTTCCCAAGCACGTGGCGTTCATCCAGTGCGTGGGCTCGCGCGAGGAGGGCATCGGCGCGAGCTTCTGCTCGACGACGTGCTGCAACGAGGCGCTCGCGCTCGCCGCCGAGCTGCGCGAGAGGCTCCCGAAGCTCACGCTCACGATCCTCCACAGGGAGATGCGCCCGCTCGGGCGGATAGGGGAGAAGCTGTACCGAAAGGCCCTCGCGGAGAACGGGATCGACTTCACCTTCGCCGCGGTCGAGTGCGTGGAGGGCGGCGAGTGCACCGATCCCGTGACGGTCAGGTACGACGCGGGGGAGGGCGCCGTCGACGCGGAGTTCGATCTCGTCGTCCTCTCGATCGGCCGGCGCGCCTCGCGGAACGCCCGCTCGGTCGCCCGGCTGTGCCGCGCCCCGACCAACAAGTTCGGGTTCCTCGAGGCGGCTCCGTTCTCGGCCGCGACGCCCGGGGACGACGGAGTTCCCGTGGCCGGCGCCTGCACCGAACCGATGGACGCGGGAAGCGCCCTGACGGCCGCGATCGCCGCGGCGTCCGTGGCGCTCGGTGAGCCGGAGTCCGGACCTGCGCGGACGTGGGGCGATGCGGGCACCACGCGACCGACCGAGTCGGCGAACGGCTCCTCGGTGGTGTGGCTCTGCGAGTACGGGCTCGGCGAGCGAGGGATCGACCCCGATGCGCTCGCAGGCGGGGTCGACGGCGCACCCGTCGGAAGGGCGCAGCTGGCCTGCGCCCCCGTGGCCGTCTCGCAGCTCGGGACCTTTGCTGCCGAGCACGGGGCCGGTCGCGTGCTGGTCGTCGGTTGCCACGCCGGATCGCACGAGGGCTTCTGGCGGCAACGGTTGGTGTCGCTCGGCGAAGCCCGCCCCGCGGTCGATCTCGTCGGCCTCGACGGCGGCGGTCGGGAGGCCGTCACGGTCGTGAACGAGGAGCTCCGCCGGCCGTCCACGATCCGTCCCAATGCGTCTCGAGCAGCGGGTGCTCGTGCTCGGAGGAGGCCCGGCCGGTCTCGCCGCGGCCGAGGAGGCAGCGCGGTGCGGCGTGCCGGTCACGCTCGTCGAGCGGAGCGACCGGCTCGGGGGTCGTCTCAGGGGTCGAGCGCTCACCGATCCCGCGGCCGCGGAGGAGCTCGCGGCGCTGGCCGAGCGAGTCAGCTCGAGTCCCGGTGTCGACGTCCTCACCGGTGCCCGCGTGGCGGAGATCGAGCGCGCGAGCGGAGGCTTCCGGGCGACCATCAGGGGCGGCGCCGAGGAGCCTCTCCCGTGTGGGGCCGTGATCGTGGCCGCGGAGAACGAGGACTACGATCCAGCCGAATACGAGGATCTCAAGAAGGCCGCGGTGCTCACGCAGGCCGAGCTGGCCCTCCGCCTCATGGACGCGGCGCCCGAGGCCAGAAGCGTCGTCATGATCCAGTGCGTCGGTTCTCGCACCCCCGAGCGCCCGTACTGCAGCAGGACGTGCTGCGTCGAGGCGCTCGCGAACGCGCTCCGTCTGAGGGAGCTCGCGCCCGACGTCGAGATCGCGGTCCTCCATCAGGGCGTACGAGTGTGGGGATTCGACGAGGAGATGTTCTCGGACGCGATCGATCTGGGCGTTCGCTTCGTCCGCGTCGACGGGCCACCGACCGTCACTCCCGACGGCGGGCTCGAGTTCGACGTCGCTGATGGGGAAGAGGTCGACGGGAACGTCATGAGGCCCGACCTCGTCGTTCTCTCGGCCGGCGTGAGATCGTCTGCGGCGAACAGGAACGCGGCCGGGGCGCTCTCGGCCGAGCTCGACGACGACGGCTTCTTCGCTCCGGCCGACGGGGCCCTCGCCCCGCTCGAGAGCGGATTGCCCCGGGTCTACTTCTGCGGTCCCGCGTGCGGCCCGGTCGGGGTCCGCGAGGGGGCCGTCCAAGCCAGAGCCGCGGCCGGGAAGGCCTGCAGGCTGCTCATGAAAGGGATCCGATGAAGCTCGAGGATGTGGTTCGTCTTCTGGACGCGAAGCTCGAGTGCTGCGAGGACAAAGCAACGATGGAGATCACGGGCGTGTGCGCGTCGGACCTCATGAGCGACGTGCTCGCGTTTGCGAAGGCGGGAGGTCTCCTGGTCACGGGCCTCACCAACGTGCAGTCGATCGTGACCGCCGAGATCGCCGACGTGGTCGCCGTCGCGTACGTCCGTGGGAAGCGTCCGGAGAACGGCGCGATCGAGCTGGCGAGAGGCAAGGGTATTCCGGTGCTCACCAGTTGCCTCTCCATGTTCGACGCCTGCGGGCGCATGCACGCGAGCGGCCTCACTTCAGCGACCGAGATTGGGTGCAACGATGAGTGACGACAGACAGGTGATGCTTCGCGAGACGTTCTCCGTCACGGGAGGCGACTTCAGCCACGCGGGCGAGGTGTCGACCACGATCAAGTCGATGCTCAAGCAGATCGGATTCCCGGCGCCCGTGATCCGTCGCGTCGCGATCGCGACGTACGAGGCCGAGATGAACGTCGTCGTGTACGCCGACAGGGCCGTCGTGACCTTCGAAGCGACCCCCTCGATCATCCGGGTCATCCTTGAGGACCAAGGACGGGGGATCGCGGACCTCGACCTCGCGATGCAGGAGGGATACTCGACGGCCACGGACGAGATCCGCGAGATGGGCTTCGGGGCGGGGATGGGGCTTCCGAACATCAGGAAGAACTCGGACGACCTCGAGATTGACTCCGAGGTCGGGGTCGGCACGACCGTCAGGATCACCGTTTTCACACAGGCGTGATCGCCACAGGCGTCGCGCCACCACCCTGGAGCACGGGGGAGCGATGGCTCACGACGAGTACTACCACGCGCACGAAGTCAACACCGAGATGTGCGACGGTCGGATGAAATGCATGCGCGTGTGTCCGACGAGCGCGATCCGCGTGAGAGGTGGAACGGCCTCGATCATCGGTGAGCTCTGCGTCGACTGCGGCGAGTGCATCCGGGCGTGCCCGCACCGCGCGGTCGTGCCGCTCTCGGACCGGCTCGACGAGGTGCGGCACGCGTACAAGTGCAGCGTCGCGATCCCGTCGCCGGTTCTCTATTCGCAGTTCCCCTCCGACGTCACCCCGCGGCAGGTCCTCGAGGGCCTGAAGCAGATGGGCTTCGACCACGTGTTCGACGTGGGCGCCGCCTGCGACTGGGCGACCCTCGCGACCTCGGTCTTTCTGCGTGAGCACAAGGGTCCCTGGCCCATCATCTCCTCGTACTGCCCGGCCGTGGTCAGGTTCATCCAGGTGAAGTACCCCGATCTCACCGAGCACGTTCTGCCGATGGAGGTCCCCCGCGAGATCACCGCCCGTGAGGCGAAGCGCAGGCTCGCAGGCGACCTGGACATTGCCGAGACCGACATCGAGGCCGTCTACATCACGGCCTGTCCGGCGAAGGTGGTCTCGATCCGCCAGCCCGCAGAGAAGGAGAGATCCTGGCTCGACAGGGCGGTCGCCATCTCGGAGGTCTACGGGCCGCTCCGCTCGATCACGTCGAAGATGGAGGACGTGCCCGTCACGCACCTCTTCGACGAGGCGTCGTACGGACCGGGGTGGTCGCGGCTCGGCGGCATGGCCGGGCTCCTCAAGACCGACAGGTGGATCGCCGTCTCGGGCATGAGCGACGTCACCAAGATCCTCGATGACATTGAGAACTCGAAGCTCCGAGACATGGAGTTCGTCGAGGCCAACGCCTGCCTCGGTGGGTGCATCGGCGGATCGCTGACGGTCGAGAATATCTACGTCGCCAGGAGCAGGGCCATCCGGCTCGAGCAGCGGTTCCACCAGAACATCGCCCGTCACGAGCGGCGGGTCGAACGGTTGCACCGCGAGGGGTTCTTCGCCATGGAGAACCCCGTGCGCCCGCGGCCCTTGAGCCCCCTCGACTCCGACATCGCCAAGGCGATCGCGAAGGTCAAGAGGCGGGACGCGATCTACGAGAGCCTGCCGAAGATCGACTGCGGCGCGTGCGGGTCCCCCGACTGCCTGACCTTCGCGGAGGACGTCGTGAAGGGTGAGGTGAAGCTGTCGCAATGTGTCGTGCGGTCCGCTCACTGAGTCCCTGAGCGCGCCTCCGCCGCCCGTCACTGAGCTCTTCGGAGTTCCTCCGCTTCCTCCCTATCTTTCCTTCCTCACGGATCGCCTCCAGCATACGACCCAGGCACCGCTCTTCGCCCGGCGCCCTTGACTCGCGTGGTCGGTCGGGCGATACTGGCCGCGCCTTCCGCGTCTCCCGCAGGTGGGCGTCGCGCGAGGCCGAACCCGGCACGAGGATCGAACCTATGAAGCAACGTCTGGCGTCGGCGCTCAGGCGCGTGGACGGCGCACTGGCTCCTGTCTACCGCGCGCTCGGCGGCGAGCGCCCGGCTCTCCTGACGTTCCTCTTCCACGGCGTCTTCCGCGACCGCGGCCGGACGGGCGTGGAACTCGTCGATCCCCAGCAGGGAACCACCGTCGACGACTTCCGGGCCTTCGTCGATTGCTTCCTCGCAAGTGGCTATTCGTTCGTCTCGCCCGACGACGTCCTCAGGGGCCTCGATGCCACGAAGCGCTACGTGATGGCGACCTTCGACGACGGCTACTTCAGCAACACCCACGTCGTTCCCGTTCTCGAGGCGTACGGGATCCCTGCCGTCTTCTCTGTCTCCACGAACCACGTCAGGCGCGGCGTGTGCTACTGGTGGGACGTCCTCTACCGTGAGCGAATCGAACGAGGGGCCGCCCCCGCGACCATATTCAGGGAGCGGGATGCCCTCACATCGAAGAAGCACGACGAGATCGAGTCGATCCTCGTCCGCGAGTTCGGCGATCGGTGCTTCGTGCCGAGGGGAGAGGCCGACCGGCCGTTCACGCCTGATGAGCTTCGGGACTTCGCGCGGAGCGAGCGTGTCTTTCTCGGGAACCACACACGGGATCACGCCGTGTTGCCGAACTACTCCCGCGACGAGATGCTCGGCCAGATCCGCGGGTGCCAGGAGGATCTTCTCGAGATGGCAGGCGTCACGCCGTCGCTCATTGCCTATCCGGCCGGGTTCTACTCCGACGAGGTCATTCTCGCCGCGCGGGAGGCGGGACTCGCCCTGGGGCTCACCGTTCACTTCAGGAAGAACTTCCTCCCGATCGACCTCTCGACCGACGAGCCGCTCGAACTCGGGCGGTTCATCCTGAGCGGCGACAGCGGAATCGCCGGGCAGTGTGAGATGTACCGCCCGGACGTCTCCATCTACGCGTTGATCAAGGGCGCGACGACGAGGAGCTTCAGGTCGTGAGAATCGTCTGTCTCATCAAACACGAGCCACCGTTCGTCTACTTCGTGAACCGCGTCCACGCCGAGCACGGCGTGTCGCTCGTCGTCGTGGAATCGCCGTCGGCGAGGAGGAGACTCCGTCGCAAGCGCAGGTCGCGAGGCACGGGTGGCATCTGGGAGATCGCGCGCAACAGATCCCGCAGGCTCGCGCGGCGCGGGAGGTTCGCGGACGACTACCGGACGCACTTCGGCGATTCCTGGGAAGCGATCGACCCGGCCGTGCCGGTTCTCCACACCGAGAACATCAACGCCCCCGAGGTGCACGAGCGCCTCGCCGCGGAGCGACCCGACCTCATCCTCGACCACGGAAGCTCGATCGTGGACGACAGGATCCTCGATACGGCTGGCCTCGCACTCAATCTCCACTGGGGTCTCTCTCCGTACTACCGCGGGACCGACTGCACGGACTGGGCGCTCATCAACTGGGACCCCTTCAACATCGGCGTGACCATCCACAAGCTCACCAGGATCATCGACGGCGGAAGCGTCCTCGCGCAGGCCCGCGCCACGGTGGAGCCCGACGACACCGTGAACTCGATCAACATGCAGCTTACGCGTCTCGGCACCGATCTCGTCGTGCGCGCGATCTCGAAGCTCGAGGCCGGTGAGGAGCTCGCGTACGTTGCGCAGGATCGCGGCCTCGGATTCCTCGACCTCAGCCGGAACTGGAGTTCCGCGCTCAGGAGGCACGTGGAGTTCATCGAGGACAGCGGGACGGTCGCGCGGATGCTCAGGACGCCGGCGCGGAAGCAGAAGCTCCCGATCGTCGAACTCGAGTAGCCTCACAGCACGCGGCCGTCTGCGCTGCCGTCCACGGACGCGCTGACCGGAATCGCGCGAATACGCGCGACGCACACGTGTATCTTCACTAGGAGGTGATCGCATGCCCGACAACATTTGGTGGATATGGATGATCCTCGCAGCCGTCTTCGTGATCGCGGAGATCTTCACCGCGGGGTTCTTCCTGCTCTGGTTCGGCGTCGGGGCGGCCGTGGCCGGCGTCCTGGCGTTTCTGGGCCTCGGCCCCGCGTGGCAGTGGGGATCGTTCGTCGTCGTGTCGGGTGTGCTTTTCGCCTTGTCGAGGAGGTTCGCCGACCGGTTCACGAAGAAGCAGCCTCCCGGGATCGGGGCCGATCGGTTCATCGGGAAGCGCGGAGTCGTGCTCGAGGAGGTCGACGACGTCAAGAGCACCGGGCGCGCGAGGATCGACAAAGAGGAGTGGCGGGCGGACAGCGCCGACCGGGAGACGATTCCGGAGGGCACCCGCGTCGAGGTCGTGCGGCTCGAGGGGACCCACGTGGTGGTGCGTCCCCTGAAGGACAAGTAGGCACGCCCAACACAGCATGCTCCGAACGGAGGTACGAGACGATGATAGCCATCCTTGTGATTCTCGCATTCCTGATCCTGATCGTCGCCGCCAAGGGCATCAAGATCATCCGACCCTGGCAGAAGGGTCTGATCGAGAGGCTCGGGAAATACCAGCGCACCGCGGGCAGCGGCCTCTCGATCATCATCCCCTTCCTCGAGAGGATGATCAAGGTCGACATGCGCGAGCAGGTCGTCGACGTGCCACCGCAGGGCGTCATCACGAAGGACAACGTCGTGGTGGAGGTGGACGCGGTCGTCTACCACGAGGTGACCGATCCCGTGAAGGTGACCTACAACGTGGCGAACTTCTACATCGCGACGACCAAGCTCGCCCAGACGAACCTCAGGAACCTGATCGGCGACCTGGCCCTCGACGAGTCGCTCACGTCGAGGGAGGTGATCAACACGAAGCTCCGCGAGGTTCTCGACGACGCCACCGACAAGTGGGGGACGAAGGTGACGCGCGTCGAGCTTCAGAGGATCGAGCCTCCTCAGGACGTCACCGATGCGATGCACCGTCAGATGAAGGCGGAGCGCGAACGGCGTGCGATGATCCTCGAGGCGGAGGGTCACAAGCAGTCGGCGATCCTGAAGGCCGAGGGCCAGGCCGAGGCGATCAAGAAGGTCGCCGACGCAGACAAGTACAAGAAGCTCACCGTCGCGAAGGGCGAGGCCGAGGCGATCGAGACCGTCTATGGCGCGATCCACAGCGGTCGCCCGACGAACGACCTGATCGCGATCAAGTACCTGGAGGCGCTCGCGAAGATCGCCGACGGCAAGGCGACGAAGATCTTCCTGCCGTTGGAGACGTCGGGCGTCCTCGGGAGCATCGGCGGCATCGCGGAGCTTTTCAAGGAGAGGACGGCGGCGGCGAGGGTCGAGCCGCCTGCGATGGAGCGTGGGATGGGTGAGGGATGAGAGTTCGACCGGACGTGATCGGATGACCGCGCGATCCGGTTGCGATGGTCGAGAGCGGGCCCGGGGGAGACCTCGGGCCCGTTCGCTTTGGTGGCGCCCGGGCGGCTGCGAGCTCACGGGGGGCCACTGAGCGCCGAGTCAGGTATGATCTGTTGCGCGTCCACTCAACCGCTTCGGACGCAGTTTGCTCTTGACGCGTGATGCTCCTGGGTGTAGAGTCCCGCCTGCGTACAACGCTTCCCAGTCATATCTTCTTCGTCGATTCAACATCGCCAGATCGAACCGGCCAGGCCGGGCTCGGAGCGGAGACAGTCAGAGGCCTGCTCCCACACCCGCCGAAGCCGACGCTCGATAGCTCGACGCGAATCTACGCTCAGGGAGCCAACCGTCATGCGGAATTCTCACACAGAGGACAGAACCATGCGCGTGCGAGAGTCCAGAGGGAGTCGCAATCACACCGGTGCAACGATGCGTCGCGCTCGAGCGGTCCCGCGACGATTCCATGTGTCTTTCAGACTTGGTGTCGGCCTCGTCGTGCTGTGCGCTGGTCTCCTGCTGCTCGCGAGCGGAGCGGACGCGCGTGATCCGGAGGTCTTCGAGGGGCCGGGATTGTATAAGGACGGGGAGAGGATCCTCGATTTCACCGAGGAGTTCACGCGATCGCTGGAGGGACTCGATCTTCCCTCGATGGAGCGGTCGGGTCGAGCGATGGCCTTGTATGAGGACCTACTCGGCGATCGACCGGCGGGGCACCAGCGGGAGCAGCGTCAGTACTTCAACCTGGTCCTGCGCTGTCAGGATCTCGCTGGAGATGTTCTCGCGCGTGGGGATGGTGGCCTCGGGGCGGAGGGCGACGTGCGGGCGCTGATAAACCTGCGTGGGCGGTTGTCCGCCGCGAACGACGCGCTGATCGAGAAGTTCGAACGGATCGAGGCCGACATCCGAGCCGCGGGGTATCCGGCAGACAAGATCGCGCGGCACGAGCGGGTCGTGGCGAACCACGCAGCGTCGGCGGCGCGCCTCCTGGGGCTTCTGTCGGACGTGGGGGACGCGACGGATGAGGTGAGGACGTGGGGACGGACGGCCGCGCTCGAGGAGCTCGGGCGGTACTTCGAGGAGACTCTGATCGTCCGGAATCCGCCGCTTGAGCCTTCCGAGCCGACGCCGACGATGATGCTCGGGGAGGTGGCAGTGGCCTCGATGGACTCGGATCTCCTCCGCGAACGCGTGGCGTATCCCTCTGCGGCGCTCATGGGCGGCCGCTACGACCCGGAGGATCTCGAGGAGACGATCGACGTCCAGTTCACCGAGGAGATCATCGCGCTCGCCGACTCGCTGGGGAATTCGCCTGCGAGGATGTTCGATTTCGTGTACGAGAACTTCGACTTCGAGCCGTACGTCGGCTCGCGGAAGGGCTCGCAGAAGACGCTCGAACACAAGGCCGGCAACGAGTACGACCAGGCATCGCTTCTGATCGCGCTCCTCCGTGTGTCCGGGTTCCCAGCGCGCTACGCACAGGGCGAGGTCAGGATGTCGATCGACGACGTCACGAACTGGGTCGGCGTCCGGAACAAGTACAACGCGGG
>JALGVU010000411.1 GCA_025774545.1 bacterium
GGCGAGGGCGTCTCGCGATGGCGGGAGCAGAGCGTCCCCCTCTTCGAGCGGTGCTGGCTCGTGAGCGCCCGCGACGAGAACGGGTCGTCGTGGGGGAACATCAACGACCTCAGGGAGCGCATGGCCGCCACCATCAGGGACATGCTCGTCGCCGATTGGTCCGACGCGTCGCCGCTCGATCACTGTCTGCAGCAGCGGAGCCACGACAAGCTCTGCGTCTACAGCTCCGTCGGGCGGAGCGAGATCCACTACCCGTCCTCGTCGGTCGTGACGCATCTTGGATCGCGGCTGTCGGGAGCGGTGCTCACGACGCTTCTCCTCAAGCCTGAGGAGGAGTCTCCCGCCCAGGAGGAGACGGCGCGCACGGAGGCACAGCTCGTCGCCAGTGACTTCTTACGAAACTGGTCGCTCGGGGACGGCAGCAGCACGGTGCACAGCGAGGTCACGAACACGATGACCGGCGGGGTGGCGTTCAATCCCGGAAGCGTGGCGGTCACGGGAGGGTCGGAACGTCGGGCCGAGCCGATCATCCAGGAGCTCGAGCGGAGGCTCGATCCCAAGAAACACCGCGAGCTCGCGTCGTCCAAGGGCAAGGCGATCGACCACTGCCGCGAGGTCGTCGAACGGGTCTTCTCGCGCATCTCCTCGTTCGCCGATCGGCTCCTCGACGATCTCGACAGGAGCCAGACGTTTCCCGAGTCGGCTCTGGGGTACCTTCTGGGCAGCTGGAGCGAGACGCACGGCATCGAGTCGGATCACCCGTACGAGCCCGACATCGGCGTGCTCGTCGAGGACGCCGAGGACGAGCTGGCCGCGCTCCTGGACCTCTCCGGGAAGCGTCTCGTGCTCAAGCAGCGCGTCGCCGATCTGAAGCGGCTCGACGGCGAGATCGAGGTGATCGCCAAGGTCGTCGGGCTCGCTGGAACCGGCGAGGCGCCCGAGGCAAGCGGGCAGGCGGGCGGGAGCGTCGAGGAGATACGTCAACGCCTGCGCCAACTCAAGGCACAGCGGAAGGAGCTCCGGGAGAGCATCGACGAGCTTCGCGCGATGCTCAAGGACATCGACGCGATCGCGCGGAGGCCCTCGCTCCGGAAGAGCCGCTTCAATCTCGTGCGGGAGCAGTGGAAGGAGGAGGCAGAACGGGCGTTCGACGCGTTGAGGCTCGCGGAGAATCAGGTCTTCCGGGCCGGGGAGGAGCTGGACCGACGACGCGGCCAGGCGAGGGGGTACATCTCGCGCGTGATGGCCCGCCCCGCGGTGATCGTCGGAGCGGCCGTGGTACTCCTCTTCGTCGCCGGGCTCTTCTGGGACCGGCTCGGCGGTCTGCTCTTCCCGAACTGGCTCCCCGTCGTCAAGTTCGTTGCCCTCGGGCTCTGCGTCCACGAGGTGATCGCGGGGCTCAGGTTCGTCTTCCTCTACTGGTTCGGAATCCGCGAGGCCGAACGGGAACGAGGACACGCGCGCGGTGAGTTCGACGCTCAGGCGCGCGACACCCAGTCGGTCATGCAGAGCCACCTGTCCAAGGACTTCCGGCTGACGCTGCTCGACGCGACGTACGACGGATTCCACGAGATCGTTCGCCGGATCGAGGGCCTCAAGGACGAGATCACAGCGCTCCGCGAGGACGCGGCGGAGTTCTTGAGCGAGCTCGAGGCGGCCGCCGGCGAGGCGCTCGACGATTGCCGAGGAGTCGGCGAGCCGGTCGTCTCGGTGGACACCCTCGAGACCATCTACGGGAGCCGTATCCCGAACGAGGTCGACGCGGCGGTCCGGTTCACGAAGCAGAAGGGCGCCCCGTCGAGCATCCTGAGAGCGGGGCTCGAGCAGGCGAGCGAGGAGCTCGCGCTCTACTCCCGGAACTCCTTCGGGCGATACTCCAAGCTCTCTCTCGAGCAGTTCCTGTTCGGAGAGGACATGCCGACGGAGAAGGCGCTCGCGATCGTCCGGAAGGGCATCAGCAAGTCGTCCGTGCTCCTCCAGATGGATCGTCCCGGGGCTGGCGTGGAGATCTACACGTCGACCGTCGCGAGCCTCGCGGACTGGGAGCACTCCCGGATCAGGCAGATCGCCGAGGACGACGGGCACGACGATCTCTACTGGCGCGCGAGCGAGGACAAGAACCGCCTCGTGATCCGGAGCGTCCTGCACGGGATCCCGGGCTACTCCATTTCGATCTTCCGCGCCGGTCGGGAGAGCTACGCCCGCTGGGACGACAAGGCGTCGCTCCACTCGTTCACGGATTGGGCCGACCTGCCCGATCTCTTCCCCTCGGTGATCGGGCTTCCGCCGATCGAGAAGAGAGGCTCCGCCGCCGGGGACGCCGCCGCGGACATCCCGCTCGCGGCAGGCGTCATGGACGCCGACGACGCGCACCGCGTCCAGGACCGTGAGATCCTGATGGACGGTGGGAGCGATGGCCGCGCGGACGGAGCAACCGACGACGGAGGGACCGTCGCGGGAACCGACGAAGGCGAGCGCCCGGCCCACGAACCCGACGGCGGCGAGACCGATGTCAGGGATCGCGAGCAGCCGCACCGCGAGCCGGATCCCGGCGAGCCCAACCCCGAGGATCGTGAACAACCGTACCGGGAGCCGGGCTCCCCCGAGGATGACCTGGCCGAGGTCGGGTCGGAATCGGACGACGGGTCGTCCGAGCACGGCACTCCGTAAGACGCGGGCCCGCGACATGCAGGAGCCCGGTCCCCGCGAAGGGACCGGGCTCTTCTTCTTTGGCTCCGGGACAGGCGGGTCGGCGGATCGCCGCGCTCCCTCAACTCCCCGCGCTTACCTGAGCATCAGCATCTTCCGTTCGACCCGGAACTCGTCCCCGATCTCGACGCGGTAGAAGTAGACGCCGGAGCCAAGCTCACGGTCCCGGTCGTCGCGGCCGCGCCAGAAGACCTGGTAGTCCCCCGGCCCCTTCCTCTCCTCGACGAGCGTTCGCACCTTCCTTCCCGCAAGATCGTAGATCGTCAGGCGCACGACGCCGCCGGGCGACGGCACCGTGTAGCTGATCGCCGTGGCCGGATTGAACGGGTTCGGGTAGTTGTGGCTCGCGAACGCCTTCCCCGAAGTCCCGTCGTCGGGCACCGCGTCGGCGCACTCCACGTACGTACCGCTGTGATCCTCGTCGGTCCACGGTACGTAGTCGACGAGACCTGAGAACCACGCGGGATCGACGCAGTCGTCGCCCCAGTAGTTCAACTCGGCGTCGATCTCGGCGGGGCCCGCGTTGAGTATCTGGAACATGCCGCGGTTCACGAAGTCGTTGGCGTCGGCGAGTGTCTTCCCGATCACGGGACCGGGTGCGCCGAGGCTGAAGACCGCGCTCATCGAGTTTCCGTCGAACGCGTTCCCGACAAGGAACGGGGACGCCGAGTCCGCGCACGCGATGCCGTTCTGGTTCGCCGTGAACACGTTTCCGGAAAGAAGGGGCGCGCCCCCGTACTTGAAGCTCGCGCCCGTGCCGGCGTTCTGGAAGACGCAATCCTCGACGCGAACGTACGACCCCCACGCTTCGAGGCCGTTCACGGCCGTCCCGAGCCCGTCGACCGTGAACCCGCTCATCACCGCGAGATCGGTCAGGGTCATCGCCGTGACGACCGAACCGCTCCCTGCGCGGATCGTCGCCGCCGAGCGCTCGGTGGCCAGGACCGTGACGGCGTCCCTCAGGGTAACGTTCTCATCGTAGGTTCCCGGCGCCACGAGCACCGTGTCGAGCACGGAGGCCGCGTCGATCGCCTCCTGGATCGAGGCGTACGGATCCGGCACGCTCAGGACGTCTCCGCTTCCGACGTATGCGAACTCCGAGTATGTGCTCTTCTGCGATGACGCGTCGCTCGCGGCCAGCCGGTAGAAGTACGTCCCGCCGGTCACGACGTCGGTGTCGACGTACGTGGTGTCGGGCATGAAGGCGATGAGCAGGTCCGAGTTGACCGGAGGTGTGAACGGGATCGTGCTTCGGTAGACCCAGTAGCGTCGGAAGTCGTCCTCGCAATTGGACGACCACGTGAGGAGCAGGTCGCTCCGCGACCACTCGACGGTGAACCCCGAGGGCGGCGACGGCACCGGGTCGAGCGTGACCATCTCGGATCGCGCGCCCCTCCAGCCGGTGTCGTAGACGGGGAGGATCTCGTAGGACCGGTTGTTCCTGACGCAGTCCGCGATGGCGTCGTCGACGTAGGAGGTCCCCGAGGCCGGCACCCAGCCGATCGAGTCGGGCGGGTCGCTCTCGGTCGAACGCAGGATCACGTAGTAGTCGACCGGCCCATCGGCGGGAGACCACGTCATCTCGTTCCCGTCTTCATCGAACGTGGCCTCGAAGTCCTGGGGGCCGGCGTAGCAGAGTTCGCCGGGCACGTCGTCGGACGGCGCGCCCTCGAATCCGCCCGTGTCGACGGCCGTCACGCAGTAGTCGTAGAACTCGCAGGCGGGAATGGTGACGTCGACGAACGTCGTCTCGGGAGCGACGACCGTCGCGATGGGCACCATGCTCAGCAAGAACGTGTCGCGGTAGACGACGTAGTGGTCCGTTGCGAAGTCGCCGGGAGGCGGGCTCCAGGAGA
>JALGVU010000119.1 GCA_025774545.1 bacterium
AAGCCCGGCCGTCATCGCCTCGTGGAGCGGGTTCAGCACGTTCGTGCGGTTCGAGATCGTCACGAAGACGTCGGCGATCCGGCAGACGTCGGGGATCCGTTCGACCGGGAGAGCGCCCGTGAAGATCACGTGGTCCCCGATCCCGAGCCTGCCCGCGAGCTCGTTCAGCGACTCCGACTCCTCCCCGCCTCCGGCGACGACGAACGATGTCGAGCGGATCCGCCCAACGACGCCGGGCACGGCCCCGAGCAGAAGATCGACGTTCTTCTCTCGATGGAGGCGCGACACGGAGAGCACGACGCGGTTCCGCTCGGGGACTCCGAGATCCCGCCGGACGGCCCCCTCGTCGATCGGGCACGCGTAGCGCTCCTTGTCGACGCCGTCCTGCCAGAAGAGGAACCGGTCCATGTCGACCCCGAGCCCCCGCGCGATCTCGTCGCCTCCGGATCCGTCGTCGCACATGATGAAATAGCTCGCACGCGTTCTGAAGGCGTTCTTCTCGCGGTACCGGAGGAGCGACTTCAAACGGTCTCCCGCGACCTGGCCGATCGAGGTTCCGAAGAGCCGCGTCACGTTCGGGATCCCACGCGCTCGCCCGACCGCGCGGGCGGCCGTGGCTCCCAGCGCGCCCATGCCGAACACGACGTCGGGACGCACCCTTCGCGCGATCGCGAGCCCGGCGGGGACCGCGCGGACGAACCAGTAGACGTACGAGAAAAAGAGACGGACGTGTTGGACGATCTTGCTTCGCCCCGCCTCGGGCATGAAGTCGACGCGTGTGCGCATCCGATGGAGGCGCACGCCGTGGTAGTCGTGCTCGCCCGGGTCGTGGGTCCCTGCCGGCATGACGACGTGGAGCTCGTGACCGTGCTTCGGGAAGCTCGTGACAGACAGGAAGAAGGGCGCGGCGCCGCTGCCCTCGCCCATCGACCAGAACTCGGGCCACGCGTAGAGCGCGAGGATCCGAAGCCCGGGTACCGTGCCCGGGGACGCGTGTGCGCCGGTGTCGGCTCTCTCCGCCACGTGGATCCTCCGGAGGCCCTGGAAACTGCGGTCGTCGCGGCGCGCCGGGTGCGCCTGTCGCCGGGCCGTGAGCACAAGGAGTAGCAAGATCCGGCCCGACGAGCGCAGGCCGGCCCGCGGAAGGGTAGCACGAGAGGCGATGTCCGACAAGGCGCGCCCGACGCGCCTGGCCCTCCCGCGACGGTGCGCTTCGACTTCCTGCGCCCGAGGTGCCTGGCCCTCCCGCGACGACGCGCTTCGACTTCCTGCGCCCGAGGTGCCTGGCCCTCCTGCGACGACGCGCTTCGACTTCCTGCGCCCGACGCGCTTTGACTTCCTGCGCCTGAGCCGATAGCATGTCGGGGCTCACGAACACCGGGCCCGACTCCGACGTCGGCCTCGGCGACCTCACTGCCCGGCGGCTGCCGGGAACCGAAGGGGATCAGCAGGCGTGTGGCTTCCCCTCGCCGTCATCACGGCCCTCGCGTTCGCCATGACATCGAGCTACGCGAAAGCGCTCTCGCGGGGCGCCCACGTGTTCGTCGTGACGTGGGCGATGATGACGCTCACGCTCCCGTGGTCGCTCGCGCTCCTCGCAGTGCACGGCATCCCGCCCATCGAGGACGCGTTCCTTCGGGCCGCCATGATCTCGGTGATCCTGAACATGATCGCGGGGACGCTTCAGGTGAAGGCGGTGAGCGTCTCCCCGCTCTCGCTCACCGTTCCGTTCCTGGCCTTCACGCCCCTCTTCATGATCGCGACAAGCGCGATCGTCCTGAAGGAGTTCCCCGATGCGAAGGGACTCGCGGGCATCGTGCTCATCGCGGCGGGCGCGTACGCGATCAACCTCGAGAAGATCCGTGGAGGCCTCCTCGCTCCCATCCGGGCGATCGCAGCAGAGAGAGGCAGCCTGCTCATGCTCGTGGTCGCGCTCATCTGGAGCGTCACGGCCGTCTACGACAAGGTCGCGACCGTGGCGAGCTCGCCCGCCTTCTACACGTCGTTCTTCTCGCTCGTGTTCGGCGTCCTCTACGCGCCGGCGCTCGTCGTGGGACTCCGAAGGAGACCGCTCGCGAGGGGCGTGGCCCCGAGGCTCTGGCTCCTGGGACTCTTCTCGGCCGTCATGATCCTCACGCAGTTCACGGCGATCCAGTTCACCCTCGCGAGCTACGTCATCGCGATCAAGCGCACGGGCCTCGTCGTGAGCGTTGTTCTTGGCTACGTGTTCTTCAGGGAGAAGCACGTGCGCGCCCGGATGGCGGGCGCGCTTCTCATGATGGCGGGGGTCGTTCTGATCTCGCTCTGAGTCGACGGTGGCCCGGGCTTCACACCGCGGCTCGTCCTACGCGCCGGCCGGTCACCGCGGCTCTTCCTACGTGTACGGCGGTCACCGCGGCTCGTCCTACGCGCCGGGCGGCTCCCCGCAGCTCTCCACCCGCAGGGTCATGAACCGCTCGACGTCGTTGGTGCGGCCGGCGCCCTCGAGGATCTCGAGCGCCCTCTCGACGGCGCCCGAGATCGACGGCGTGCCGAGGAAGGACTCCCGCGAGGTGCCCTGGTCGGCCGCGAGCGCCTGCGCCAGCTCGAGACAGGCGGTCGCGTGCTCGATCGACGCGTCTGCCTCTCCGCTCGCCCGCGACGCGTCGGCCAGGAAGCAGAGGCTCCGGAGCGCAAGCTCCCGGTCGCCCAGTGCGCGCGCCTCGCGCGTGCCCTCCGAGAACGCCTCGATGGCCTCACCCGCGTCTCCCGAGGCGAGGAGCGCCTCCCCGAGCCGCACTCTGGTCCGAGCGACGAGGGGGCTCAAACCCAGCGATCGCGCTTCGTCGAGCGTGTCGCCGAGGATCGAACGGGATTCCTCGAGCCTTCCCGCCCGCCCGAGCGCCAGTCCGAGCGCGGACGCGACCTCGAGGAGCGTGACGCGCGCGCCACTCTTCTCCCCCAGCTCCCGCGCCTCGATCAGGGTCTCGACGGCCTCGTCGGTCCTCCGCGCCATGAGCGAGATCGTGCCCTTCGCGAGGAGCGCGTCGGCGATCAGGTCCTCGTTCCCGATCACGCGGCCGAGCGCGAGCGCGCCCTCCGCGGAGGCGGCCGCGTCCTCGCAACGGCCGAGCGCGCACTCGGCCTTCGACTGGGCCGCGAGGGCGACCGCGATCCCGTTCTTGTCCTCGAGCTCCTCGAAGATGCGGTGCGCCTCGACTCCCGAATCGAGGGCGGCCTGGAACCGGCTCTGCGCCGTCATGACGGCGGCCATGTACCCACGGGTCTCGGCCTCGCCGCTCCGCCAGCCGATCTCGCGCGAGATCTTGAGACCCTCGAGGTACCGCGCGATCGCCTTGTCGTACCGCCCGCGCAGGCGCTCGATGTTCCCGAGGTAGTTCAGGGTGATCGCGATGCCCTTCTGCTCGCCGAGCTGTCGCCGCGCGTCGAGCGCGCGGCCGAAGTAGACCTCGGCGTCGTCGAGCTTCGCCTGCGTGAGATAGATGTTGCCGATGTCGTTCAGGCAGAGGATCTCGGCCATCTTGTCGCCTCGGTCCGATTCGACCTTGAGGGCGCGCTTGTAGCTCTCGAGCGCGCGGTCGAGCGCTCCCTGCTCCTCGTAGACCGTGCCGATGTTGATCAGGTTCTCGGCCGTCCCCTGGTCGTCGCCCAGCTCCTCGCTCATGCGAAGCGCCTCCTCGTAGGCCGCGACCGCACCGTCGTAGTCGCCCCTCACCTGGTAGACCGTGGCCATGTTCGAGAGGGTCGCGCTCTCGCCCCTCCGGTCTCCGATCGAGCGCTTCACCTTGAGCGAGTCCTCGTAGAATCGGAGCGACTCGTCGTACTTGTCGAGCCAGAAGTTCGCGATGCCTATCGCGTTCAGCACCGCCGCCCGGCCCTCCTCGTTCCCCAGAAGCGTATTCAGCGAGAGGGCACGGTAGAGGAAATCGAGGGCCTCCTGGCAGCTTCCCCGCTTGATGTTGACGCGACCGAGTGCGAAGAGCGCGCCGACGAACTTGGGATCGAGCTGGATCATCCGTTCGAGATTCTTGATGGCCTGATCCCACTCGCCCTCGAGCTCGTACGCCTGCGCGAGTTCGAAGAACGCGCCCAGGTTGTTCGGGAGGAGCTGCGTCAGGAGCTCGAAGGCCTCGATGGCGCGCCGGACCTCTCCCGCCATCATCGCCTCGCGCGCCGTCACGAAGAGCGAGTCCGAGCGCGAGAGCCCGCCGGCCCGATCGAGGGCCTTCTTGAGGCTGTCGCGCGCCTCCTCCATGCGCCCGCTGTTCGAGAGCGCCTCTCCGAGGTACGTGTAGGCGAGGGCGAAGCCGGGGTCGCTCTCGATCGCCTTGCCGAGGAGATCGATCGCCTCGAGGTTGTTCCCCTCGTGGAGCCTCGAGAGGCCGTCGACGTAAGCGTGGATGGCCTCGGGGTCCTGGGACCCGCGCTCGCCGACCATCGTGATGACGAGGTCCCGGCCGCCCTCCGTCTCGACCGCGCGCCGCACCTCAGCGGCCAGGTGCGAGATCACCTTCAGGAGCTCTGCCTCGTCGGGCGCCTCGGCCTTGATGCTCTTGTCCTCGCCCGTCGAGGGACGCCTGATCGAAACGTCGATCCTCGACGCGGGCCCGAGCTTGACGAAGCTGCCGCCGACGACCGTGTCGACGCTCAAGAACTCCCCGACCGACTTCAGGGCGATCTCGTCGAACGCGGAGTCGGGCCCGAGCTTGAGATCGGTCATGAGAGCCGCGAGCCGGTCGGCGGGCACGACGCGGAGCGAGGGGACGCGCGCGAGGTCGCTCGAGAGCATCATCTGGAGGCCCGAGCTCATCCAGTCGGCGTCGGGATTCCCGCTCATGTTCTTGAACGGGAGGACGGCGATCGACGTCAGCGGCTCCTCGCCTGCTGCCTCCGCTGGTCCCGAAACGACGCCGGTCGCGCTCGTCCAGACGGTGGCGTCGGCCGCGGCGCCCGTCTGCGCTCCCGCAGGCTGAGCGGGAACCGCGCCGGTCGCGAGCGCTGCGCGCGGCGTGCTTCCGGTGATCTCCGCGAGATCGCGGGCGAGCGCCTCGCAGTCCGGGTAGCGATCGGCCGTGGACTTCGCGAGGGAACGCGCCACGAGCTCGTGGAACGCCCGCGGGAGCCCGAGCTCCTCCGGGATCGGAGCGGGCGGCGTGTTGACGACCGCGTAGAGGATCTCGAAGTGGTTGTCGCCGGGAAACGCGTGCTTCCCGGTCGCCATCTCGTAGAGGATCGCGCCGACCGAGAAGACGTCGGCCGCCGCGTCGACGGGCTTCCCGCGGGCCTGCTCCGGCGCCATGTACCGGGCGGTGCCCATGATGACGCCCTCGGCGGTCAGGCTCGCGGCCTGCGTGCTGTCGGCGTCGGTCGCCGCCGGGAGGAGCTTCGCGAGGCCGAAGTCGAGGATCTTGATGAGACCGTCGGGGCGAACGGAGATGTTCTCGGGCTTGATGTCGCGGTGGACGATGCCGAGCGCGTGCGCGTTCCCGAGGGCCTGGGCAATCTGCGTCGCGATCTCGGAGATCTCCGGGAACGGCAGGGCGCCCACCGCCATCCGGTCGCGCAGCGTCCCGCCCTCGACGAACTCCATGGCGATGAACGTCGTGCCGTCGACCTCGTCGATCTCGTAGATCGTCGCGATGTTCGGATGATTGATGGCGGACGCCGCCTGCGCCTCGCGGACGAAGCGCTGGACACGCTCCTCGTCTGAGGCGACGTCGGGCTTGAGGACCTTGAGGGCGACCTTCCGGCCGAGCTTCGTGTCCTCGGCGGCGTAGACGGTCCCCATGCCGCCCTGCCCCACTTCCTCGATGATGCGGTAGTGAGTGATCGTCTTCCCAATCATGCGACCGGGATCACCTCGCGTCCTGAGGGAGCGCCGCGCGGGCGCCGATGGTGAGACATTGGGTTCTTAGGCTAGCAGAAGATCCCCCGTGCGGCCAGCCCCGAAAAGCGGTGCTGGCAGGACGGATCCTGCCAGCACCGGTGCGAGGTGTTTCGTCGAACTGAATCTACCGCATGAGAATGAGCTTCCTGGAGAGCACCTCTTCCCCAACCTCCATTCGCACGAAGTAGACGCCCGAGGCGACCCTGCGTCCGCCGCCGTCGGTCCCGCTCCACGAGAGCCGCTCGTGGCCTCCCGCGAGGCGCCCGTCGAAGAGCGTCGAGACGAGACGTCCGGACACGCCGTACACGCGGACCGAGACCTCGGTGTCCGCGGGCCCGGCCAGCTCGATCCACGCCGTGCCTCTCGATGGGTTCGTCACGGCCAGGGAGAGCGCTCCCTCATCGAGGCCCTTCCCCGATCGCCCGCCGGGCAGCTGACCCAGGCTGAACTGGAGCGTCTTCGACATCGCGAGGACGTCACCAGCTACGTTGTTCGGAGACGTGTCGGGGATGCACCAGCCGCTGTACGCTCGCACGCGGTTGTTGAACCGCGCGAGGAGCGCGATCGCGTCGTCGTAGCGGCCGTGCTGATACCTGGACCACGCCCTGATCACGAGCGGCCTGAGCCGCCTGATCACGCCCCTCCGACAGAAGCCCTTCGCAACGGACGGCGGAAGCGTGAGCCTCCTGATCAGTCTCTGGAACTTGTAGACGACCACCGTGTCGAGCGGCCGGGTGTCCTCGACGAGCACGACCTCGCTGAACCGCGAGATGACGCCGCGCGCGTCCTCGATCGTCCCTTCGATCGTCACGTCGCGGAACGTGTCGCCCGACGCATGCGCGAAGAACATCCGCGACCCAGGCAGGAAGACGTCGATCTGAATGAGACTCCGGAAGACGCACTCCGAGTCGAGGTCGACGTAGGTGAACTCCTGGCGGCCGCCGCCGGGAGGATCGGCGTACTCGGGGAGGTAGTTCCCGCGCGGACTCGTGTGCGACGCGCTCTCGGTGAGGTACGCGACGGTGTAGCCGCCGTCGACGACGTTCTCGAAGAGCAGCTCGACGCCGTCGATCGGGATGACGGGCACGCCCTCGCCGGGGACGGCCGGCGTGAAGCCCGGACCGACGACGGCCTTGGGCCAGAAGAACGAGTACGCGCCGAGCGGCGGGTAGATCTCGCTTCCGGACTCGTCGAAGCGCAGGACGGAGCCGTTGCCGACGTCGGTGACGTAGACCGTGCCGTCGGACGCGGCGGAGATCCCGCCGTACGACGCCTCACCGGGGAGATTGCCGAACTCCACCAGCTCACCGTCGTCGAGGATGAACATGCCGAAGTTGCGTTCCAGGACGATGATGTCGCCGTCGCGCGTGATGGTGAAGTCGATGAGGCTCATCTCCGTGGGCGGGATGACATCGTCGAGCCTGACGAAGCTCGTCCCTTCGCCCCGCTCGATCTCGGCAAGGAAGCAGGGATCCTCAGAGAGGACGAGGATGTTGCCCGATCTCCCGCCGAAGGGCCACACCTGGACGCTCCCGAGGTAGAAGCTGTCGTCGAACTCCCACGCCAGCTGCCCGGGACCGACACCGTCCGGCAGATACTCGAGGTGGGACAGGTTCTGTTGGCTCCTGAGTTCCCAGTTCCTGATGACGTAAATGTCGTCGCTCTCGGTGTCGGTGTAGGCGTCCTTCGCGTCGAAGTTGCTCGCCGCGACGTCGAGGATGTCGAGAGCCTGCGTGTCGGGGTCGAACCGGAAGACGGTGTCCTGGACGCAGACGACGAGCTTCCCGAGCGCGTCGAGCGACATGTATCGGATCCCCCAGAACGGCCGGCCGGGATTCACGGTCGTGCCGAGGGTGTCGTCCGGGACGTCGAACCGGACGATGTCGCCGCCGTATTCCTCGACGACGTAGACCTGTGCCGCGCAGAGCGCGGGCACGAGCAGGATCGCGCCGAGCGCGACCGCCGACACCAAGAGCTGCATCCTTCGCATGAGTTCCCCCC
>JALGVU010000412.1 GCA_025774545.1 bacterium
GAGTCCGCCGGGCGCCTCGGGCTCGAGATTGTCGATCGAATAGCCGCTGTCGGGAGGGGAGTCGAAGTAGACCCACGTCTGCGGCGTCTCGGCGCTCACGAAGAAGACCGACCAACACATTCCCTCACCGGCCGTCGAGTCACACAGCGTCGGCACGACGCATTCGTATGCCGTGTCACATCGCGCCGGGACCGACAGCAGGTAGTCCCAGCCGTCGATCCGCGAGGTCGGTCGCTGGTCGGAACCCCGCACCATCGGGCCGGGATCCACCGGCACCCCGTCCCCGGACGAGGCGACCTGATCACGGCACAGGTTCTCATCCACCCGGCGGTAGACACCGTAGTCCGTCACGCCGATCGGATCGTTCGGAGCGTCGTATCTCGAGGCCTGCCACTCGATTCTCACCTGACGGCCCTGGTCGTTCCCCACGTCCCCAACGGCAGCGATCCGCGGCGGCTCGCCGAGACAGCCGACGCCGTGGGCACCGATCAACCCGCAACCCGAGCTATTCTCCGCGGCGCACGGCGAGTCCCATCCGATCTCGAGGTTCCCGCTCCCGAGATCACAGAAGAGCGGATCCTCGGACATGTTGCCGTTCGTGCCCGCCTGATCGGCAATGCGACCCGTCCAGTCGCCGCCCGCGTTTCCGTAGATGTCGCAGCAGGTCAGCGTGGGCTCCACCGACCCGAAGGTGGAAACAGCTTCGCCGTCAGGGCTGAATGCGATGATCGTGCTCCCAACCACCGGGCTGTTCGCGCAGTAGAGACCCGAACCGCTGCTCAGACCAGAGTTCTCAGCGAGGGTGCAGCTCGTGAACGTGGACGTGCCCGTGCCTCGGCTCGAGATCGCGCCGCCGTCGAGCCCCGTGTTCGACCAGAACGTGCAGCTGTCAACCACGACCGAGGAGTCCGAAACCTCCAGGCCGCCGCCGTACACGGCCGCTGAATTCCCAAGAAAGCTGACTCGCGTGAGGATGGCGTCCGACCCGCTCGTGCAGGCAATCCCACCTCCGTCGTCACTCGAGTTGCTGCCGAGAACGACGTCGGTGAGTGTGGGAGAGGCCGAATCGCAGAACACTCCGCCTCCGCGTGCGGCAGTGTTGCCCTCGATCGTGCACCCCATGAGGACGGGAACGGCCCCGGTCTCGCAGAGGATGCCGCCCCCGTCACTCACGCCCGCGTAGTTGTCGGTGAAGACGCAATCCGTCAGGACGGGATCGGCTCCGGCGGAACAGCGGAGGCCACCTCCGCCACCGCTGGCGGAGTTCCCGTGGAAGACACAATCCGTGACACTCGGGTGCGCGCCCGACCCGCAGAACATCCCGCCACCCGTCGTCGCGACGCCCAGGCGAAAATGCACATCGGTGAGAACAGGAGCGGCGGCATCGCACCCCATTCCACCTCCCGCGGACGAGCAGTTGTTCCCGTCGAACGCGCAGGACGTGAGCACCGCGTCTCCCCCGTCCGTGCAGTATATCCCACCGCCATCTCCGTTGGAGGCGTTCGCCGAGAACCAGCAACCGAGAAGCACAGGATCGGAGTCGTCCCCGCACCACACGCCGCCGCCGTCAGACAAGGAGATGTTGCCGACGAACCAGGTGCCCACGAAGCTAGGCGCTGCTCCCCGGGAGCTGGCCGCTCCGCCACCGTCCCTCGCGAGGTTCCCGGTGAACTCGCCGCCCTCGATGACGGGGCTGGCGCCGAGGTCACAGAACAGCCCGCCACCGCGCTCGAGGGCTTCGTTGTCCTCGAAGCCCGGGCTGTCCAAGAGCGGGGTGGAACCGTCAGACGCCCACATGCCACCGCCTGAGCCCGTTGCCACGTTGTTCCGGAACTGAACATCCACGATCTCGGGGGAGGTTCCGACTCCGGTGCACGAGAGCCCCGCGCCGTAGAGGGTCATGTTCCCCACGAAGTCGACGCCCACGAGCCTCGGAGAGGATCCACTCTCACAGCACACACCAGCGCCGTATCCGCCGGCGATGCAGTTGCTGAAATCGCAGCTACGGATCGTCGGCGACGAGCCGCCGTGGCAGTACACGCCCCCGCCGTACCCAGCAGCGATGCCATTGATGATCGCAAATCCCTCGACGACCGAGGTGCTGTCCTCCGCCGAGTGGAACTCGAAGCCGCGGCCGGCGGTTTCGCAATCGATGATCGTGACCGCCGGTCCCCCCGATGACGCGAGGACCAGGTTGGTTCCGCCGAAATCGAGATCCCGATTCCCGGGTCCCGCATACGTGCACGGCGCGACCAGCACGGTGTCGCCCTCCGCCGCGGCGTCAATCCCCTCCTGAATCGTGTTGAAGGGGTCGAGCTCCGAACCGTCCTCGATGCCCGACGTGTTCGTGCAGTCGACATGCCAGACGCTGCGTGAGAAACACTCG
>JALGVU010000413.1 GCA_025774545.1 bacterium
GAGTCCGCCGGGCGCCTCGGGCTCGAGATTGTCGATCGAATAGCCGCTGTCGGGAGGGGAGTCGAAGTAGACCCACGTCTGCGGCGTCTCGGCGCTCACGAAGAAGACCGACCAGCACACACCTTCCTCGGCCGTCGAGTCGCACAGCGTCGGGACGACGCACTCGTAGAGCGTGTCGCACCGCGCCGGAACCGAGAGCAGGTAGTCCCAGCCGTCGATCCGAGAGGTCGTTCGAGCGTCTGCGCCGGTCGATGCCGCGCCCGTTTCCATCGACATGCCATCCGTCGACGAAGCGACGAGTTCACGGCACAGGTTCTCATCCACCCGCCGGTAGACGCCGTAGTCCGTCACGCCGACCGGATCGTTCGGTGCATCGTATCGCGACGCCTGCCACTCGATCCTGACCTGACGCCCCTGGTCGTTCCCCACGTCCCCAACGGCAGCGATCCGCGGCGGCTCGCCGAGACAGCCGACGCCGTGGGCACCGATCAACCCGCACCCCTGGCTGTTCTCCGCGGCGCACGGCGAGTCCCATCCGATCTCGAGGTTCCCGTTCTCTAGATCGCAGAAGAGCGGATCCTCGGCGATGTTCCCATTCGCGTCCGCCTGATCGGCGATGCGTCCGGTCCAGTCGCCGCCGACGTTGCCGTAGATGTCGGAGCAGGTCAGTGCCGGCTCCACGAATCCGACGGTGTACACGGCTGCGCCGACGGGGCTGAATGCGATGATCGTGTTCTCGACCACTGGGCTGGTCGCGCAGTAGAGACCGGCACCGGCGCTCACGCCGGAGTTCTGAGCAAGGGTGCAATTCGTGAACGTGGACGTGCCCGTGCCTCGGCTCGAGACCGCGCCGCCGGAGTTGCTCGTGTTCGACAGGAACGCGCAGCTGTCGACCACGACCGAGGAGTCCGAGATCTCTAGGCCGCCCCCGTACACGGCCGCTGAATTCCCAAGGAGAGCGACGCGTGTGAGGACGGCGTCCGACCCGTTCGTACAGGCAATCCCACCTCCCTCGTCGCCCGAGTTGCCGCTGAGAACGCCACCTGCGAGCATGGGAGCGGCTGCATCGCAGAACACTCCGCCTCCTCGCGCGGCAATGTTGCCATCGATCGTGCACCTCGTGAGGACAGGAACGGCCCCGGTCTGGCAGAGGATGCCACCGCCATCACTCGACCCCGCGTTGTTGTCGGTGAAGATGCAGTCGACCAGGATGGGATCGGCTCCATCGGCGCAGCGGAGGCCACCTCCGCCACCGCTGGCGGCGTTCCCGTGGAAGACACAATCCGTCACACTCGGGTGCGAGCCCGACCCGCAGAACATCCCGCCACCCGTCGTCGCGACGCCCACGCGAAAATGCACATCGGTGAGAACAGGAGCGGCGGCATCGCACCACATCCCACCTCCCGCGGACGAGCAGTTGTTCCCGTCGAACGCGCAGGACGTGAGCACCGCGTCTCCTCCGTCGGTGCAGTATATCCCACCGCCATCTCCGCCGGAGGCGTTCGCCGAGAACCAGCAACCGAGAAGCACAGGATCGGAGTCGTCCCCGCACCACACGCCGCCGCCGGCTGTGGCCGACGAGTTGCCGACAAAGGTGGTGCCCGTGAAGCTAGGCGCTGCTCCCCGGGAGCTGGCCGCTCCGCCACCGTCGCTCGCGAGGTTCCCGGTGAACTCGCCGCCCTCGATGACGGGGCTGGCGTCGAGATCACAGAACAGCCCACCACCGCGGTCGATGGCTTCGTTGTCCTCGAAGTCCGGGCTCTCCAAGATTGGGGTGGAACCGTCAGACGCCCACATGCCACCGCCTGAGCCCGTTGCCAGGTTGTTCCGGAACTGAACATCCACGATCTCGGGGGAGGTTCCGACTCCGGTGCACGAGAGCCCCCCGCCGTAGAGGGTCGCGTTCCCCACGAAGTCGACGCCCACGAGCCTCGGAGAGGATCCACTCTCACAGCACACACCAGCGCCGTATCCGCCGGCGATGCAGTTGCTGAAGACGCAGTTACGGATCGTCGGCGACGAGCCGCCGTGGCAGTACACGCCCCCGCCGTACCCAGCAGCGAGGCCATCGACAATCGCGAATCCCTCGACGACCGAGGTGCTGTCCTCCGCCGAGTGGAACTCGAAGCCGCGCGCATCGAGTTCGCAGTCTATGGTCGTGACAGCCAGTCCACCCGTCGATCTTAGAACCAGGTTGGTTCCGCCGAAATCGAGATCCCGATTCCCGGGTCCCGCATACGTGCACGGCGCGACCAGCACGGTGTCGCCCTCGGCCGCGGCGTCAATCCCCTCCTGAATCGTGTTGAAGGGGTCGAGCTCCGAACCGTCCTCGATGCCCGACGTGTTCGTGCAGTCGACATGCCAGACGCTGCGTGAGAAACACTCG
>JALGVU010000414.1 GCA_025774545.1 bacterium
GTCGTCGACGATCGCGTGGGTCGCGAGATGGATGATGCCGAAGTCGGCGAGTTCGCCCGACTCCGCGAGCTCAGCGAGCCGTTGCTCCGAGGCGTCTCGCCCCAGAAGCACGAGAGGTCCCTCGGTGACGGCGGCCACCGCCGCGACCTCATCCCGCGTGCCGGGCAGGCGGGGAAGCGCGGCGAGGGCGTCGGCGTCGCCGGCCAGGGCGCTTCGAACTGCTTCCGCGTCGCTGAGGACGGGCATGTCGGCCGGGCGGTCGGCGGCCGCGACCGTCTCCCCCATTGTCCCTTCGCCGGTGTCGTCGATCGCCGTCAGATGGGCCGGGCTGAAGGGCGGATCGCCGACCAAGAGCATCCTGCCCGTTCCGCGCACGTTGCGTTCCTCGTCGAGCCACGTGCGAACCGGTCGACCAGCGCCTCGACCGGGATTCCCACCATCGCCCCCGAGGGAACGACGTAGAGCTCCCGCACATCCGCGAGTGCGTCCGAGAGCGGCCCGAAGCGCTCGAGCCAGAGCGCGTGCGACTCGCGGGAGACGATCAGGTCCGCCGCGTTCGGATCGGCAAGCAGCGCCCTGAGCGATCGAACCCGTTCGCGCGACGCGCCGCTGCCCGCCGCGGGTGACTCGGTCGGTGCCCAGACGACCGGTCCCGTGCTGCGGATCGCATAGCACCACGAGTGGTCGCCGTCGGCTCCGAACTCGACGTCGAGCCACCCGACGATCGCGGCGTCCGCTGGGAGCCTCGACTGCACGCGGTCGAGCGCGTACACCTCTCCCTCCGTCACGGGGTATCTCGTGGCGATCTCGTGCTGGAAGCTGCTCCACTCGGCCTCCGCGGCGAAGATGGCCGCCCGCGCCTTCTCGACCCGCGCGATCGCCGCCTGGGTGTCCTCCGTGTACGCGGCGTCTCTCTGCGCCGCGAGTTCTCGTTCGAGGGCCTCGAGGGTGCTGAGGAGCGAGTCCTCGGCTGCCCGTTCCCGCGGCGTGAGCTCGCGCTCATCGGCGGCCATCAGGAGATCAACCAGGAGCCGCGACTGCGCCTTTTCCACCGCGGGCCACGCGTCGGCCTGCTTCCCGAGCGCGAGGCGGGCAGCGGCGAGATTGTGGTAGGGCGACGATCGAAACGTCGCGCGCGACAGGCCTGTGCCGGCGCGGAGCCGCGCCGCGTCGTGGACTCGTGCCGCCTCGGTCAGAGCCTCCTCGGCGCCCGCATAGTCGCCTCGGTTGCCGAGAATCAGAGCGAGGTTGGCGTGCGCGAGCGCCACGTTCGGATGCGTGTTTCCCAGGAGCCGTCCGAATCGGTCGATCGCCTCGCGCTGAAGCGGCTCGGCCGCCTCGGCATCCCCCGATTCGCGAAGCAGCGCCGCGAGGTTGTTGAGGCTCGCCGCGACGTCGGGATGCTCGTCTCCGAAGAACTCCCGCCTCATGGCGAGCGCCTCTCGATAGAGAGGTTCCGCACGCGGGAAGTCGCCCTGCGCCTGGATCGCACCGGCCAGGTTGTTGAGCGTCGTTGCGGTTGCGGGATGGGCGCTCTGGTGTACCTCCCTCCGAATGGCGAGCGCGTCGAGGAAGAGCCGCTCGGCGCCCGCGTCGTCACCGCGCTCACGGAGCGCCAGCCCGAGGTTGTTGAGGCTCGCCGCGACCGCGGGGTGCGCATCGCCGAGGACGATACGCCTGATCTCGAGCGCCTCGCGGTAGAGCGGCTCGGCCCCCGCGTAGTCCCCCTGCTCCATGTGAAGATCGGCGATGTTGTTGAGCGAGGACGCGGCGATTGAGTGTTCCCTTCCAACGAAGAGCGTCCTCATCGCCAGTGCGCGTCGGAAGAGCGGCTCCGCACTGGCGTAGTCGCCCTGGTCGAGGAGCGCGTAGGCGAGGCGATCGAGCGTGTCGGCGATCAGGGGATGCTCGTCGCCGAGGAACGTCGTGAACATGGCGAGCGCCTCGCGGTGAAGCTCCTCAGCACCCGCGTGGTCTCCGAGAGCTCGAACGACGACGCCGAGATCGTTCAGCGTCACAGCGACGCGAGGATGCTCCGGCCCGAGGAGCCTCTCTCTCATCGCGAGGGCCTCACGGAGGAGAGGCTCGGCGCCCGCGTTGTCCCCGCGGAGGTGGAGCAGGAGGGCAAGGCTGTTGAGGCTGAACGCGACGTCGGCGTGCTCCCCTCCGAAGATCCTGCGTCGCAGCTCGAGCGCCTCACGGTGGCGGGACTCGGCGCCGGCGTAGTCGCCCAGTTCCTGGAGCAGGTTTCCGATGTTGTTGAGAGTCTCCGCGACGTCAGGGTGTTCGTCGCCAAGGATGACGCGCTGCCCGGCGAGCGCCTCGCGGTAGAGCGCCTCGGCGCGCTCCATCTCGCCCAGGTAGTAGAGATCGGCCCCGAGAAGGCCGACGCTCTCGATGACGTCCGGGTGGTCGTTCCCGAGGAGCCGGCGCCGGATCGGGAGGTGCCGCTCGGCAGCCTCGGCCGCGTCGGCGTACCGGCCCTCCACCCAGTGGGTGTCCTCCGCCGCCACCAGGCTATCGGCCTTCGAGAGCTCGCGTTGCGCTTCGACGGGGAGAGCGGCGTAGTGCTCGAGGGTCTCGAGGAGCCTTGCCGCGTCGGCGATCTCGTGCGGGAGCGC
>JALGVU010000415.1 GCA_025774545.1 bacterium
CTCGAGGACGCCGATCCCGAGTTCGCGGGGAAGGTCCAGAAGGGCGACTTCGTGGTGGGCGGCAACAACTTCGGGCTCGGCTCGAGCCGCGAGCACGCGCCGACGATCATCCGGGTCGCGGGCGTCGCGGCCGTGATGGCGAAGTCGTTCGCGCGGATCTTCTTCAGGAACTGCATCAACGTCGGCCTCCCCGCCCTCATATGCGACACCGATCAGATCGACCAGGGCGACGACCTCGAGGTCGACCTCACGGCGGGCAAGATCGAGAACAAGACCAAGGGAACCGTGATCGAGTTCACGCCGCTTCCGATCGTGATGGTCGAGATCCTCCAGGACGGGGGGCTCGCGGAGCACGTGCGGAAGCACGGGGATCTTGACTTGAGCTGCGGGCCGCCGAAGTAGGCGGAGCCGCACGCGAGCGCACGGCGAGTTTGGCGGCGCGCGCGCACCAAGCCCGGCGGGCGCCCGAGTGCGCCAGAGGAACCAACGCGAACGCCCGGATGTGATCCGGGCGTTCTTCCGTCTTGAACACGCGCGCGAACTCCCATCTTCCGCTCACGCCGCAGCGCCCACGTGCGCCAGTCCGTGCGAGCGCACTCCCGTCGGCTTGACGAGCGGTGCTACCTGTGATACGCTCACGGTGTCGCAGCATTCCTCGCTGCGAGACCCACTACACGCAACACGCACCACGGCGGCACACGCGAACAGCCAACGCCGAGGAGGCTCCTGTCATGCGGCGTAGCACCATCGTACCGACCACGGTCCTCTGCGCGGTGTGCCTGATGAGCACGCTCTCGATTGCGGCAGGCGTTCTCACCGTTCCCTTCCAGACCGCCGACGGAGTCACGTCCGCGAACGCCTCGACCGACGAGTGGCTCGCGACGCGGGGCGGCCCCGACGCCGCGGCGAGCCTTGGCGGAAGCCGCGACGCGAGGACGCGATCTACACATCGTGTGGTATCGGTGGCGCCTCCTGGATGGTCCTCGCCGGGACGCAGTACAATCCCCCTGAGCACGCGGAAGCCACGCCGCTCTTCGGCGACGGCACCGAGGACTGGACCGCTCGCGGGAACGCGTTCTACGTCGACGCTTCGCGAAACGGCGACGTGCTCGCCGCCATCGACTTCTACGACGCCGACTCGACCGCGATCATCTCGGAGTGGCGGCCGGGTTCCTCCGTTCCACTGTGGACTCACGAGGTCCATCCGTGCCGATCGCTCGTCTACGGAGGCTGGGCGAGCCGCAAGCCGATCCGTGTCTCGGACGACGGCTCGTCGATCGCCGTGGGCGTCACCATGCACACGTCCGAGGGCTCGATGGGACGGCTCTACGCCTTCGAAGCCGGGAATCCGGTTCCCGTCGTGCACCACGACCTCACCTCGGGCAGCATCACCGCCGTGGAGATGACGCCCGGCGGAGAGTTCATCGCCCTCGCGAGCTGGCCCACCGTCTACGTGTACGACCGTTACGGCGCCTCCATGCGATGGAGCGGGGCGATCGGCGCCGGCAACGACGCGCTCGCGATCTCGGACGACGGCCGATACCTCGCCTGGGGCTGGTCGACCTTCTATCTGCGCCAGTGGACCGGATCGAGCTACACCCATCTCTGGTCGACGAACCAGGGCAGCGGCTACTACGTGGGACAGTGCGGGTTCTCGCCCGACGGGGGCTCGCTCGCGATAGCGTGGGACAACGGATCGAGCTCGCCGCAGGAGGTCTGGGTCGAGCTGCACGATGTGCCCTCGCTCGACCTTGTGTGGACATACGACTACGTGGCCAGGGGCCACGGCTTGCGAACGCTCCCGGGGCACAGGCTCGTTCGAGACCCGACCGACATGACGACCGGCCTCGTCTTCTCCCCCGACAGCGAGCGGATCGCGATCTCCTCGTGGGGCGGGACGTTCCCCGAGGTCCACGTCTTCGATCGAGCGGAGTCCCGTCCTATCTTCACGCTCGACACGCCGGGGTCGATGTACGACGTCGAGATCGTCACGACTCCGCACGGCGACGCGTACGTCGTCGCCTGCGGGAAGGCCGTCCACGCCGGCATCTCCGGTCGCGGCGGCGATCTCTACGCGGTCGAGATCCCAGGCACTCCCTCGGGCGTTGACGACGCACCCGTCACGACGGCCCCGCCCGGGCCCTTGCGGTGCTTCCCGAACCCGACCCGTCTTGAGACGAAGATCGCATACTCCGTGAGGCGCGCGGGGCCGGTGCGCCTGACCGTGCACGACGTAAGCGGCCGCGTCGTCACCTCGCTCATCGACGGGTGGATGAACGCAGGAGAGCACACCGTCGTGTGGAACGGACGAGACGCGACCGGCCGCCGGGCGGCGTCGGGCGTCTACTTCGCCAGACTGGAGTCGGGAGGCGATGTGGTGAATGGGAGGATCGTGCTGCTCGAATAGCGCATGACTCCCGCAGCAAGGAGGCGTGAGATGAGACCGATCGTTGCAGTCCTCCTCGGCTCGGTGCTGCTCGCGCTCCCCGTCCGCGCGGACGTGGCTCTCCTCGCACCGTACGAGCACGGCGACAGGGAGTTCGAGGAGATCCGGATCACGGACGACGTGACCGCCTACTTCCACCAGCGCATGCTCGGCGAGGCGACCGTCGAGAAGGACTACGTCGTCTACCAGTTCGACGCCGGTACCGGCGAGCTCCTCGCCAGGAGATCGCACTGGCGCGAAGACCTCCCGCACGTCCTGCCCGATCTGCGCGTGACCGCCGACGAAGCAGCCGCGATGCTCGTTGGCCGGACCGGCGAGTTGGCCGACGACGCGATGCTCGACGGCGAGATCGAGTCGGTCACGCTCTACGTCATCTCTCCCGAATCCGACGTCTTTCCGCTCGACCCAGCGCCCGAGAACCCGTGCTGGGTGGTGAGAAGCAGGGACGCGCGGGGCAGGCTCAGCATCACGGTCGTGGACGCCGTCACGGGAACCGTCCTCGGTCCCGGCGTGCCGCCCCCCTACAACGCGCTTTCGCTGACGGGCCCGATCTACTTCGGGCCCTGCGGTGACTCCTGGGACTGGTGGTCCGAGAGCGCAGGCGCCTGGTTCGACCTCATGGGCTACTCGACCGAGCACATCGAGTGGCCCACCATGGAGGAGCTTCGCGATCACGTCAAGTCGGACGAGACGGCGATGCTCTTCGAGATCGCGCACGGCGACTACGTC
>JALGVU010000416.1 GCA_025774545.1 bacterium
GACATGCTCGCCGCGATCCTCTCGAACGGGAGGACGAGCCGCTTCTACACGAGCATCTACGAGGAGCAGGGCCTGACGCGGTCGGCGCCGGACATCTGGATCGGGCCCGGCAGAAGGCTCGACCCGCTCTTCCTCGTGAGCGCCGAGCCGAAGGAGCCGCACACGCTCGAGGAGGTCGAGGCGGCCATCTTTGCGGAGCTCGAGCGCGTGAAGACCGAGCCGGTGACGGCGCGCGAGCTCGAACGGGTCTTGAACCAGATGGACGCCCGCCTGGTGAGGGCGATGGGGTCGAACATCGGTCTCACGTTCACGCTCGCGATGACGCTCGGCACGCGGGGGGACTGGCGCGCCGTCATGACCGACATGGAGCGCCGCCGGGAGGTGACGCCCGAGGACATCATGCGCGTCGCCGAGACGTACTTCACGGAAGAGAACCGGACGGTCGGCTGGCTCGTCGAGACCGCTTCGGAGGACGACGAGGGTGAGGGAGAGGAGGAGATCGACTTCAGGACGCTCATGCAGTGGGCGCAGACCCTCCCCGAGGAGGAGCAGAAGGAGCTCATGATGAAGTTCCAGACCATGAGCGAAGGGGAGAGAGAGGTCTTCTCCAAGGAGCTGTGGGAGCGCATGAAGGCGGAGCAGGGCGGCAACTAGCCGCTCTCCGGGAAGTCGACGCCTCACACGACCGTACCCAAGGAGTGAACAATGAGAAGGGCAGTCACGATCGTCCTCATTCTGGCGCTGGCCTTGGCCGTCACGGGCGGAGCCGCGTGGGCGAAGAAGGTGAAGCACCCGAGCGAACTCTCGTATCCGGACATCAAGCTCAAGACGCCCGAGTACGAGACGCTCGAGTTCGAGAACGGCATGACCGGCTTCTTCCTCGAAGATCACGAGGTTCCCGTGGTGAGCATCTACATGCTCATCGAGACGTCCCGGCCGCCGCAGGAGAAGACGGGGCTCAACGAACTCGGCGCGTGGGCCGTCAGGAACGGCGGCGGTGAGAACTGGGACGCAGACAAGATCAACGAGGAGCTGGAGTTCGTCGCGGCCTCGATCGAGATCAACGGGCGCGCGCGCAGGACGTCGGTCACCGTCGACTGCCTCAAGAAGGACCTCGGACTCTGCCTCTCGATTCTGAACGACCTCCTCGCGAACCCGGCGTTCCCCGACGAGAAGATCGAGCTCAGGCGCGAGACGATGCTCGAGAACATCCGGCGGGAGAACGACGAGCCGCGCAACATCGCCCGGAGGGAGTTCCGGAAGGTCGTGTACGGCGACCACCCGATGGGGTGGCAGGCCACCGAGGAGACCGTCGGTGCGATCACGCGCGACGACCTCGTGCGCTACCACGGCCAGTACTTCCACCCGAACAACGCGATCGTCGGCATCACGGGAGACATCACGAAGGACGAGATCGTCGTGGCGCTCGACAAGGCGCTGACCGGATGGCAGCCGGCGACGGTCGCGATCGATCCCGAGCCCGAGATGAAGCTCAGCTTCTCGCCGTCGGTGAACTACGTCGAGAAGGAGATCCACCAGGGCGTCATCATGCTGGGCCATCTCGGCATGAACAGCCGCGACGAGAACCTCGTGGCGGTCCGCCTCATGAACTTCATCCTCGGCGGCGGCAGCTTCACGTCGCGCATCACGCAGAAGGTTCGGACGGACGAGGGGCTCGCGTACTCGGCCTACTCGCGGTACGGGGACGACCCGTGGACGTACGGTCTCTTCACCGCCTCGTCTCAGACCAAGGCCGAGTCGTCGGCGCGCGCCCTCGCGCTGATACTGGAGCTCATCGAGGAGATGAGGAACGACGGACCGACGGAGGAGGAGTTCGAGGGAGCGAAGGACGCCTATCTCAACAGGCACGTCTTCGACTACGAGTCGAACGCGACCGTCGTGAACCGCCTCGTGACCCTCTCGTGGAAGGGACTGCCGCTCGACACGGCAGAGCGGGAGTTCGAGCAGATCGCGGCGCTCACCGTGGACGACGTGAGGAAGGCCGCTGCGGACTACCTGCATCCCGACGGGATCGCTATTCTGGTGGTCGGTGACCAGGCTTCCTTCGACCAGCCGCTCTCCAACTTCGGAGAGGTGAACGTCATAGAGCTTGCGAAATAGGCCCGGGGGCTCGGCCCAACGAGGCAGTGCTTGACACCAGCAGCCACTTCCTGTAGATTGTTGGTGCCGGCTTCGTCTCACGTCGTGCGTCCCTACCTGGGAGGGCCAGGGATTGCGCGGCGAGATGGCGAGGATCCGGCGCATTCTTTGTGGGGCCGCGGGCGAGCCGCCGCTGCGTCCGATGACGCGCGGTCGAGGCTCGCCGGAGCCCGCGCCAGGCCAACCGCCCGAGCCCGGTGGGAGCACACGGTCCGAT
>JALGVU010000417.1 GCA_025774545.1 bacterium
GATCCTCCCAGCGACGCCGGCTCTCCTCCGAGGCGCGGGCCGCGAACGCTCTCGGATCCTCTCCCTCCGCCGGGACCGGCGCCCGTTCCTGAAGGCGCTCTCGACTCAATGAGTCGAACGCCTCAAGCTTGGCGAGCGTCTCCGCGCCCCCGTCTCCTCGGGCCACGCGGTCCCCTCGAAGAACTCGGGCGGCCGTGGGATCCCGAACCACCAAGACGGCCCGCTCTCGTGGATCATCGCGGTGAGTCTCACGATGCCCGCCTCGAGCACGTCTCGGGGCAGCCTCCACGGCACGCCGTCCTCATCGTAGATGAGGGGAACACGTGCGTCCCATGAGTGAGTACGTCCGTCACGAACCTCGACGATCCGCGTCCCCGACGACGTGGCGTAGGCGACGTGACCGAAACCGGTGCGGTACTCCCGCGTTGGGAGCATGCTGTAGTGATACGAATCGTCCTTCGGGACGAGATCGCGATGCGTGACGGCGCCCGAGGCCTCTCTGACCTGCTCGCGGCCTGCATTTGGATCGAGGAAGAAGACGAACGGCGCGCCCGGGGGCGCCGGGGGCAGGTGTTTGTACCAACTGTGCGCCTTGCAGACGTGATCCACGAAGGCCCGACACTGCGCGTCCGTCGGCCGATCGCCCCCAGCCACGATCGCGCGGTACTCGCCGACCGAGAGCTGCCTCGCGGGCGTATCGCCCCGCGGCCGGCTCACGTCCCCCTCAGGCTCGGGAACGTCCGGGCGTCTTCCAGATCGACCAGCGAGCCAACGAGGTCCGAGAGCTCCGCGCTCTCAAGGTAGATCTCGCGCTTCCGGAAGCGTGTGTTGTCCCAGACGGTCACCACGTCCCCCTCGAGCGACCTGACGTACAGCTCGATCCCATCACCGAACCGTATGGTGATCTGCCCCGGCTCCCAGGCCTCCGGCTCGCCCTGAAACGCGCGGGCACTCTCGATGAGGTCAAGGACGTGGGCGGCCGTCGCCTCTTCCAGTGGCTCCACGTCACTCGCGAAGCCCCACCGACAGAAGAAAGCGCCCACGAGCTTGGATCGATCCGATGCGACTCGGAATCCCCCGCTGCCATCATGAACGACGGCCGCGGCGCCCGGGGGCGCCTCGAGTCGGAGCAGCGCGTGCCGTAGGTACCACCAACGGTCCAGATCCTCGCCGCTCATCGCATCGATGCCGTCGCCTGCGAGTTCGCGCATCAGGTGCCGAAGGAGAGGCGCGAGCTCGGCGCCTCCATAGTCGGAGAGCACCTCGGCGGCCGCGATTCGCTCATCGAATGGCACGGCCCCGCTCTCGCAGGCGCCGGGAAGAAGCCGCCGCTTCAGCGCCTCGACCAGCGGCCCCCGCTCTGCCGGAAGCGTCTCTCTCAGAAGGTCGGCCGCGAACATATCGTTGAACCACTTCCCACCGCACGGCTGACAGGCCCGAGCCACGAGCGGCAGAAAGATCGCGGGGTGGGCGAACACGACGTCGTAACTCGCCCTGGACATCACGTACGTGCTGTGCTCGCTGAAGTACGCGATGAACTCCTCCCGCTGCTCCTCCGTCGGGGCTTCGGCCATTTCACCGATCAGCCGGTTGAACTCACCCGCGCC
This sequence comes from bacterium, assembly GCA_025774545.1. Taxonomy (GTDB): domain Bacteria; phylum Joyebacterota; class Joyebacteria; order Joyebacterales; family Joyebacteraceae; genus JALGVU01. The sequence continues at coordinate 1,608 of JALGVU010000417.1, forward strand.
CGCCGGAAGCGGCAGGGGGTTCGCGCGAGCGGAAGCACAGAGGAGGACCAGCATCACCATCGCGCCGACAGGCGTCGCAGCGTGGCGTGTTCTCATAGGGAGTTCTCCCCCTGGCTAGAACCGGATCCGCACGACAACGCGCCCAACTGTGCCAGAGCGCGCATTCACATTCAAAGGAAAACAGGAGCCGCACGACGCTCGGACACCGCCACCACCAGGATCCGAGCCGCAGCTAACCGCCGATGTACCGCGCGACCGACCGCGTGTGGCTCAGGCCGGTGAACGCGCCGTCTTCGATGTGGGCGAAGACGCCGGGAAGCTCGAGCCTGCGCCAGGCCTCCCCGTAGGCCCCGAGCGTCACGAGGATACTCCCCTCGACCCCCGACGGCCCCCACTGATCGACCGCGAGGCGCGTCGTCACATCGTCACCGCCCCAGGAGAACCAGAACCGGCGCTGCATCTCCTCTCCGGGGCTCAGCACGAGGCCGCGATCCGCCCACTGCTCGTCGTCGACGTGACCGGCGAGCATGTGATAGCGAGGGACCGCGTATCGCTCGAAGCGGAGCGTCACGTCGGAGATCATGATCCACTGATCGCCGTTGTTGGCGATGACGAGGTCGGCGAAGAACCCGTCGATCCTGGGGCCGCTCGCAACCGCATCGGCCTCCTCCAGCGACACCTCCACCCGAACGGGCGAGCAGTAGTAGTGGTGCGCGCTCGCCAAGAGGAGCCAGGCACTCCCCACCAACAGGAGCGCCGCCTGGAGGTTCTGCGCCATCGGATGTCGTTAATCACGCCTCGCTCCTCGTCGTCGCCGCTCCCATGCCCATCCGACGGACGGCGCCGGCTCGCGCTTCGATGCCGCGCCTGCTTCCGCCCGCCATCGGGCACCGGCCACGAGCCACCAGCCACCGGCCACCTGCCACCAGCCACGAGACACCTGCCACCGGCCACAACCAGTGTGGGCCTCCCGTTGTTCCTGAGTCAAGCTCAAGATCTAGTGACATCCTCCAGTTCTCTGGACGGCTCTCCGAACTGGCACTCCACCCCGAGAGGCCACGGGTGGGACCGTCGTTCTCCCCGCCGGGAAGGGGCCGCGGCGAACGTCCAGGAGTTCGGGGGTTGACAAGATGATGCGCCATGACCGATAATCATTCATCCGTGTACAACACCACCTTCAGAGCGAAGGATCATGCACAAG
>JALGVU010000418.1 GCA_025774545.1 bacterium
ATCGGACCGTGTGCTCCCACCGGGCTCGGGCGGTTGGCCTGGCGCGGGCTCCGGCGAGCCTCGACCGCGCGTCATCGGACGCAGCGGCGGCTCGCCCGCGGCCCCACAAAGAATACGCCGGATCCTCGCCATCTCGCCGCGCAATCCCTGGCCCTCCCAGGTAGGGACGCACGACGTGAGACGAAGCCGGCAACAACAATCTACAGGAAGTGGCTGCTGGTGTCAAGCACTGCCTCGTTGGGCCGAGCCCCCGGGCCTATTCCGCAAGCTCTATGACGTTCACCTCTCCGAAGTTGGAGAGCGGCTGGTCGAAGGACGCCTGGTCACCGACCACCAGAATGGCGATCCCGTCGGGATGCAGGTAGTCCGCAGCGGCTTTCTTCACGTCGTCGACGGTTAGCGCTGCGATCTGCTCGAACTCGCGCTCGGCCGTGTCGAGCGGCAGCCCCTTCCAGGAGAGGGTCACGAGGCGGTTCACGACGGTCTTGTTCGACTCGTAGTCGAAGACATGCCTGTTGAGATAGGCGTCCCTCGCCCCCTCGAACTCCTCCACGGTCGGGCCCTCGTTCCTCATCTCCTCGATAATCTCGAGTATCAGCGCGAGTGCGCGCGCCGACGACTCGGCCTTCGTCTGGGACGAGGCGGTGAACAGGCCGTAGGTCCACGGGTCGTCCCCGTACCGCGAATAGGTCGCGTACGCGAGCCCCTCGTCGGTCCGGACCTTCTGCGTGATGCGCGACGTGAAGCTTCCGCCGCCGAGGATGAAGTTCATGAGCCGCACCGCCACGAGGTTCTCGTCACGGCTGTTCATGCCGAGGTGGCCGAGCATGATGACGCCCTGGTGGATCTCCTTCTCGACGTAGTTCACCGACGGCGAGAAGCTGAGCTCCATCTCCGGCTCTGGCTCGATGGCGACCGTCGCCGGCTGCCATCCCGTGAGCGACTTGTCGAGCGCCGCGACGATCTCGTCCTTCGTAACGTCTCCCGTGACGCCGATGATCGCGTTGTTCGGATGGAAGTGCTGGTTGTGGTAGCGCACGAGGTCGTCGCGCGTGATCGCCCCGACTGTCTCCTCGGTGGCGTGCCACCCCATTGGATGGTCGCCGTAGACGATCGTCCGGAACTCCCTCCGAGCGATGTTGCGCGGCTCGTCGTTCTCCCGCCGGATGTCCTCGAGCATCGTCTCGCGCCTGAGCTCGATCTTCTCATCGGGGAACGCCGGGTTCGCGAGGAGGTCGTTCAGGATCGAGAGGCAGAGGCCGAGGTCCTTCTTGAGACAGTTGACGGAGACCGACGTCCTGCGAGCGCTCCCGTTGAACTCGATCGAGGCCGCGACGAACTCCAGCTCCTCGTTGATCTTGTCGGCGTCCCAGTTCTCGCCGCCGCCGTTCCTGACGGCCCACGCGCCGAGGTCGTTGAGCCCCGTCTTCTCCTGCGGCGGCCGGGACGTCTCGACGAGCATGTAGATGCTCACGACGGGAACCTCGTGATCCTCGAGGAAGAAGCCCGTCATGCCGTTCTCGAACTCGAGCGTCTCGTACTCGGGCGTCTTGAGCTTGATGTCGGGGTACGAGAGCTCGTTTGGGTGCTTCACCTTCTTCGCCCACGCGGCTCCGCCCGTGCAGGCCAGGGCCAGCGACAGAATGAGGACGATCGTGACTGCCCTTCTCATTGTTCACTCCTTGGGTACGGTCGTGTGAGGCGTCGACTTCCCGGGGAGCAGCTAGTTGCCGCCCTGCTCCGCCTTCATGCGCTCCCACAGCTGCTTGGCGAAGGCTTCCCTCTCCCCCTCGCTCATGGTCTGGAACTTCAGCATGAGCTCCTTCTGCTCCTCTTCGGGGAGGGTCTGCGCCCACTGCATGAGCGTCCTGAAGTCGATCTCCTCCTCTCCCTCACCCTCGTCGGCCTCCGAGGCGGTCTCGACGAGCCAGCCAACCGTCCGGTTCTCCTCGGTGAAGTACGTCTCGGCGACGTGCATGATGTCCTCGGGCGTCACCTCCCGTCGTCGCTCCATGTCGATCATGACGGCCCGCCAGTCTCCGCGGGAGCTGAGCGTCATCGCGAGCGTGAACGCGAGGCCGATGTTCGATCCCATCGAGCGCACGAGCTGGGCGTCCATCTGGTTCAAGACGCGCTCGAGTTCGCGCGACGTAACGGGCTCGTTCTTCACGCGCTCGAGCTCCGCGAAGATGGCTGCCTCGACCTCCTCGAGCGTGTGCGGCTCCTTCGGCTCGGCGCTCACCAGGAAGAGCGGGTCGAGCCGTCTGCCGGGCCCGATCCAGATGTCCGGCGCCGACCGCGTCAGGCCCTGCTCCTCGTAGATGCTCGTGTAGAAGCGGCTCGTCCTCCCGTTCGAGAGGATCGCGGCGAGCATGTCGTGAGCTCCGGCAGGTCGGGAACGGATGCGATCGGTCCGAAGTACTTCTCGGCCATCTTCTTGACTTCGGCGAAGTCGCAGTCGCCGATGAAGACGCCGACGGCGTTGTTCGGACCGTAGTGATCATCGTAGTACTTCTGCAGATCGGCCCGCGTCATCATCCTGAGGTCGGACATCCAGCCCAGCACCGGAACGCCGTACATGCTCGCGCTGTACGCCGCTCCCATGAACGACTCGTAGAGGACGTCGTCGGGGCTGTTCTCGCTCATCCGCCGCTCTTCCATGACGACGTCGCGCTCGTGTAGAACTCGCGGAAGATCGCGTTCCCGAGTCGATCGGACTCCATCAGCATGAAGAGCTCGATCCTGTTCGACGGGAGATAGGAGAAGTAGAACGTCCCGTCGTTCGACGTTCCCGCATTGAGCATGCGGGAGCCGTTGTTCATGTACGTCTCCCAGAGCTCGTTCGACACGATGAGGGTGTCGTAGAGCTCCATCTCGGTCTTCTTGAGGGAGAGGTAGAGATCGAAGAAGTTGGTCTCGCCCTCCTCGACAAGTCCGTGGACGTCCAGCATGTCGTCCGACGGTCCCACGGACACGAGCTTCTCGGACAGGAGCTCGAGTTCGAGCGCGCGGTCGGTCCCGATCGCCTGTCGGTCCTCCTCGCTGAACGAGGCCGTGAGGTCGTTGGCGTACTCATCGAAGTAGTCGAGGCGCCAGGGCTCAAGCTCGATCATGATCGAGCGCGCCTGCACTGCGAGCTCGTCCTCG
>JALGVU010000120.1 GCA_025774545.1 bacterium
CCCGACAAGTCGCTCTGCGACACGTGCGACAGGAACGAGAGCAAGCCCGAGAAGCTCCAGATCACCGAGCTCAAGCGTCCGCACCAGACGTTCATGGATCCGGAGAAGTGCTTCCTCGCCGAGGGAGTGCTCTGCATGGGTCCGGCGACGCGTTCGGGGTGCGGCGAACGTTGCATCAACGCGAACATGCCCTGCCGAGGGTGCTTCGGACCGACGCGGGAGGTGAAGGACCAGGGCGCGAAGTTCCTTTCGGCGCTCGCGTCGATCATCGACATCAACGACGACGAGGCGATGGAGCGGGTCCTCGACTCCCTTCCGGATCCCGCCGGCCTCGTCTACATGTATAGCCTCCCCTCGTCGCTCCTGAGGGGAAGGGTCCCCGCGAAATCGAAGGCGGAGGAGCCCGAGAAGGTGAAGCTGGGATAGACGGAGGCGACTCGGGCGTCCCGCCCTCCCGTGCTCACGGGGGCGCGGCGGGGCCGCCAATGGAGGAGACATGGGGAAGCGAATAACGATCGATCCGATCACCCGTCTGGAGGGACACGGGAAGATCGAGATCTTCCTGGACGATTCGGGGAACGTGTCGAACGCGTACTTCCAGGTTCCTGAGCTTCGGGGCTTCGAGAAGTTCTCAGAGGGGCGGATGGCGGAGGAGATGCCGCGGATCACGCCGAAGATCTGCGGGGTGTGCCCGACGACGCACCACCTGGCTTCGACGAAGGCTCTGGACGCGGTGTTCCACGTGGACCCGCCGCGCCCGGCGAAGCTGATCCGGGAGCTGATCAACTCGGCGTTCATGTTCGAGGACCACGCGCTGCACTTCTACTTCCTGGGTGGCCCCGACTTCGTGGTGGGTCCGACGGCACCTGCTGCCGAGCGGAACATCCTCGGTGTGATCGGGAAGGTGGGTCTCGAGATCGGCGGCCAGGTGATCGACATCCGGTGATCACGACCTTGGGTGGCCGCGTGATCCATCCGGTGTGCGGGTTGCCCGGCGGCGTGTCTCGAGGACTGACGGAGGAGAACCGCGAGGAGTTCCGCCAGACGGCGAAGGACGCGGTGGCGTTCGGCCAGTTCAGCCTGCAGCTCTTCGAGGACGTGGTTCTGAAGAACCAGGGGTACGTCGATCTGATCGTGGGTGACGTGTACAAGCACGAGACGTACTACATGGGTCTCGTTGACAAGAACAACAAGGTGAACCTGTACGACGGCGACATCCGCGTGGTGACTCCCGCGGGCAAGGAGTTCGTGAAGTTCCAGGCTGCGGACTACACGAAGCACATCGCGGAGCACGTGGAGACGTGGTCGTACGTGAAGTTCCCCTATCTCAAGGCCGTCGGCTGGAAGGGCTTCGTCGACGGTCCCGAGAGCGGTATCTACCGTGTGGCGCCGTTGGCACGTCTGAACGCGTCCGACGGGATGGCGACGCCTCTGGCTCAGGCCGAGTACGAGAAGCTCTTCGCGACGCTCGGCCGCCCCGCACACAACACGCTGGCGTACCACTGGGCACGGTTGGTGGAGCTTCAGTACGCTGCCGAGCGGATGGTTGAGCTGCTCGAGGACGACGAGATCATGAGCGACAACATCCGGACGATCCCGACGGAGACACCGACGGAGGGCGTTGGTGTCGTGGAGGCGCCGCGGGGCACGCTGTATCATCACTACAAGACGGACGAGCGGGGCGTGATCACTCAGGCGAACCTGCTCGTAGCGACGGTGAGCAACGCTCCGGCGATCTGCATGTCTGTTGAGCGCGCGGCTCGGCATCTGATCAAGAACGGCGAGGTGTCTGAGGGTCTGCTGAACATGGTGGAGATGGCCTTCCGGGCGTACGATCCGTGCTTCGCGTGCGCGACGCACACGGTTCCTGGCGAGATGCCGCTCGTGGTGGAGGTCCGGAACGCGGACGGCTCGCTCGGCGAGATGCCGCTCGTGGTGGAGGTCCGGAACGCGGACGGCTCGCTCGCCGAGAGGCTCTCGCAGTTCGTCGATGGCTAGACGCGACGCACGTTGAGAGATGGCTTTCGCACCCCGGCGCGTTTCACGAGAGGCGCCGGGGTGTTCTTCTCGTGGGGGTGCTCCCACGCGCGAGGCGTGTTCCACATGCCGAAGACCCTGATTCTGGGAGTGGGAAGCTCGATCCTGACCGACGACGCGGTCGGTCTCGTCGTTGCGCGACGGCTTGAGGAGCGGCTCGGACACCGCGACGACGTCGAGTTCGGCGAGAACGAGGAGGCCGGGTTCACGCTTCTCGAGGAGGCGATCGGGTACGATCGTCTGGTCCTCGTCGATTCGATCCTGACGGGCGCCGCGCCCGGTACGCTTCTCAGGTACGATCTCTCCGATCTCGGGAGGTCGATCCACGTGAACTCGCCGCACGGACTCAACCTCGCGACGGTGATGGCGTTCGGCCGGCAGCAGGGGCTCGATGTGCCGGACACGGTCGTGATCTACGCCGTCGAGGTCGTCGACCTGCTGACGTTCGGCGAGAGCCTCACGCCCGCGGTCGCCGAGGCCGAGTGCGTCGAGGGTGTGGTCGAGGAGATCGTCGCCGAGGTCTTCCCGGACGAAGTGACCGGTCCCGACGCGGATCGCTAGGAGGACGGACACGATGGAAGAGGAGCTGTATCGCCTACCCCTCTACTACGACATCGCCTTCTCGTGGGATCTGACGAAGGAGATCGAGTTCTTCGGCAGGGTCTTCCGGACGCACGTTCCGTTCGAGGTCGAGCACATCCTCGAGCCGGCCTGCGGCACCGGGCGGTTCCTCATGACGCTGCCGCTCCACGGGTACCGCGTGACGGGCTACGACCGAAGTCCCGTCATGCTCGAGCACGCCCGGAGGCGGCTCACGGAGAGCGGAAACCCGCGCGTCGTCACGACGATCGAGGCCGACATGGAGAGCGCTCGATTCACGCGGCGGTTCGACGCGGCGCTGAACTCGATCAACAGTCTGGGCTATCTCCACGCCGACGAGGCGATCGTGGCGCACCTCAGGAACACGGGCGAGTCGCTGAGACCAGGAGGCGTCTACATCGTGCACGTCGCGTGCGCGGGGGAGGGCGGGGAGACGAGCTCGAGCGGCGGCTCCTGGGAGATGGAGCGGGGCGGGGTCAAGGTCCACACGACGTGGGGCGTCGAACGGGAGGACGACGACGCCAAGCTCTCGCACCAGATCTGTGAGATGGAGATCGACGACCACGGCGAGAAGAAGGTGCTCGTCGACCGCCACGTGCTCAGGCTGTGGTTCTACGATGACTTGCAGGATCTCGTTCGGCGCTCGGGCTCGCTCGAGCTCGCGGCCGTCTACAGCGAGGGGTTCGAGCGGATGCCGCTCGAGACAGAGATCACGGGCGAGATGGGGAACCTCTACTACATCTTGAAGGCGGTCTAGCGCGGCACGGCCGGGTCCCGGCCGGGGGGCCGGGAGAGGCTCGCCCGGTACGCTCGGGGCGCCCGCCGCTCCGATCGGCGTGCCCTCCTCCTCCGCGCCGGTGGTCGAACTCGCCCCGGCGGGGGCGCCGCCGCGCCGGTGGTTCGAACTCGCCCTGGCGAGCGCGCCGCCTCCGCGGTATCATGGATTGGCTTCTCCGTAGCGCACTCGGGAACAACAGGAGGCCGGAATCGTGAAGCGAGACCTCGACAGACTCATGCAAGAGCGCGGGCTCGACGCGGCCATCGTCTGGGGGACCGTCAAGGGCAACTCGACGATGTCCTACATCGTGAACGGCGCGAAGCTCTCGCACGTGATGGTCGTGAAGAAGCGCGGCCAAGATCCCATCCTGTTCTGCGGCACGATGGAGCGCGAGGAAGCGGAGGAGAGCGGCCTCCCCGTCGTCGACACCTCGAAGTACAACTACCGGAAGATCATGGAGGACGCCGGGGGAGACAGGCTCAAGGCAGCGGTCGCGTACTACAAGACGATCCTCTCGGAGGTCGGCGTGACCGGCAAGGTCGCGTTCTACGGCCTCGGCGGCATCGGCAGGAACTGGCTCCTGCTGCGCGCGCTCGATGATGCCATCCCCGAGATCACCATCACCGGCGAGTTCGACGACGACATCTTCCTCACGGCGCGCAGGACGAAGGAGCCTGAGGAGATCGAGCGGATCAAGGCGGTCGGAAGGAAGACGTGCGAGGTCGTGCAGCACGTGATCGACTACCTGAAGTCGCACCGCCTCGACGGCGACGCACTCGTGAGGAGCGACGGGAGCCCGGTGACGGTCGGCGACTGCAAGGCGGAGATCCGGCTCGAGCTCGCCAAGCGCATGCTGATCGAGGAGGTCGACACGATCTTCGCGATCGGCCGCGACGCCGGCATCCCGCACAGCCGCGGGAACGACGCCGATCCGATCGAGGCCGGCAAGACGATCGTCTTCGACATCTTCCCGCAGGAGCAGGGCGGCGGCTACTTCTTCGACATGACGCGGACCTTCGTGGTGGGGAAGGCGTCGCCCGAGATCCTCGAGGCCTACCGCCAGCTCGAGGAGTGCTTCGACACTGTCTCGGCCAAGCTCGAGGCGGGCGCGAAGGCGGCGCAGTACCAGACCCAGATCTGCGACTGTTTCGAGAAGCAGGGTCACGAGACGATCCGCACGAATCCACAGGTGACGAACGGCTACGTTCACAGCCTCGGGCACGGGATCGGGCTCGACGTTCACGAGAACCCGCGGCTCTCGGACTTCCCGGGCATCGACGACACGCTCGAGCCGGGGTCGGTCTTCACCTTCGAGCCCGGGCTCTACTACCCGGACAAGGGGTACGGCATGCGGATCGAGGACGTCTACGTCGTGACCGAGTCGAACGAGGTCGTGAACCTGACCAACTTCCCACGCGATCTCGTGGTCAAGATCTGATGCCGGACATGAACGAAGCAATCACCGAGAGCCCGCGGCGGGGCGACGGGCCTCCGCCGACCGTGATCGACTCGCCCGAGCGGATCGCGGAGTCGTACGCGGACTTCCTGACCGACGAGTCCGGCTTCGGGCCGGCCTCGGCCGACCGGCTCATCTTTCCTCACGACGAGGAGCAGATCGCTCAAGCTCTCGCGGAGGCGCGGTCGAGCGGGACGTGCGTCACGGTGTCGGCCGGCCGAACCGGCATCGTGGGCGGCGCCGTTCCCTCGTGCGGGACGCTCCTCTCGCTTGCCGACATGAACCGGATCCTGGGCCTGAGAAGGCTCCCCGACGGTCGTTTCGCTCTTCGCGCCGCGCCCGGGATTTCGATCGAGGAGCTCGCGGACCGCCTCGAGAGAAGAGACCTCGGCCTCGATCCGTCGGAGCTTCCCGAGGACGAGGCGCGGGCGCTCGAGGAGTTCCACGACGGTCCCGCCCTGTTCTATCCTCCCGATCCGACCGAGAAGACCGCGCACTTGGGCGCGACCGTCGCCACGAACGCGTCTGGCGCCCGGAGCTTCCGCTACGGGGCGACCCGTGAGCACGTTCACGGACTCCGGGTCTGCCTCGCGTCGGGCGATGTGCTCGCGCTCGAGCGCGGTGACGTCACGGCGGACGGACGCGAGTTCGCGATCCGCCGTCTCGACGGCAGCGTCTCCCGCGTGATCGTCCCGGGATACACGATGCCGGGAATCAAGAGCGCGGCCGGCTACTTCGCGAAGGAGGAGATGGATCTCGTCGACCTCTTCGTCGGCTCCGAGGGAACGCTCGGGGTCGTGACCGAGGTCGAGGTCGTGCTCTCGCCGAGGCCCGACGGGATCCTGAGCGCGCTCGCGTTCTTCCCGTCCGACGAGGACGCCGTCTCGTTCGTGCGACGGGCGCGCGGAGACTTCGCGGACAGGCCGGTGCCGGGGGCCATGGCACCCCTCGCGTTCGAGTTCTTCGACTCGAGGAGCTTCGACTTCCTCCGCGCGAGGAAGGCCGCGCTCGGCGCGTCGTCCGGGATCCCCGAGCTTCCCGAGAAGGCGGGCGCGGGTGTTCTCTTCGAGCAGGAGTACGACGAAGACTCGCTCCTGGATATCTACGAGGCGTGGGAGGGACTCCTTGCCGCGAACGGCTCCTCGATGGACGACACGTGGGGCGGCATGGATGAGGCCGATCTCGAGCGGCTGATGGCGCTCCGTCACGGCATCGCGGAGCAGGTGAACAACGTCGTCGCCCGCGCGAAGGCCTCCCACCCCGAGATCCACAAGATCGGCACCGACACCGCGGTCCCGCCCGAGGCGCTCGAGGAGATGCTCCGGTTCTTCCGGACGGCGCTCGACGGGTCGGGCCTCGAGTACGTCATCTTCGGGCACATCGGCGACAGCCACCTCCACGTGAACGTCCTGCCGAGCGATCCGGACGAACTCAGGCGTGGCAGGGAACTCGCCTTGTCTTTCGCCAAGCATGTTGTAGGCTTGGGCGGCACGGTTTCTGCAGAACATGGGATCGGCAGGCTCAAGCACGAGTTCCTGCGCCTCCTCTACGGCGACGAGGGTCTGGCCGAGATGGCCGCCGTGAAGAGGGCGCTCGACCCGGACGCGGTCCTGAACCGCGGTGTGGTCTTTCCGGAGGATCTTCTCGCACGGTAGCCGGACCGCTTCCCGGCGGGGCTACCCGGGCACACTCACTATGGATCTTCGCACGTTCGACGACATCAACGATCCGGATCTCGCCTCCGCGTGGGAGCGGTTGGAGGGCGCGGGCGTGTGCCCGAGTCTCTTCGTGAGCCGCGTGTGGGTGGCGACGTGGGCGCGGCACTTCGGTACGAGCCTCACGCCCGCGATCGTCGTCGGCTACGAGGGCGAGGAGCCCGTTGGGCTCGCCCCGCTCTTCGCCACGGCGCGAGGCACGGCCGAGTTCCCCGTGAACTTCCTCGCGCACCGCGGGGAGTTCGTCGTCGGTGCTGAGTCCGCCGATCGCTTCGCGGCCGCGGTGCTCGCGAACCTCAGAGCCGGGAGGCTGAGACCGCACTTGAGGGGGATTCCCGCTGGGTCCTTGACCTTTGCGTCGATCGACGCGCACGCGCGCGACGCCGGGTTCCTGCGCCGCGACGTGGCGGGGCGCCGGTCTCCGTACGTCGACATCGAGACGTCGTGGGACGACTACCTGTCCGGACGGCCGAAGAAGGTCAAGCACGAGTGGGAGCGGAAGATCAGGAAGCTCGGCCGCGCGGGAGATGTGGCCGTGCACCGTTTCGAGCCGGGCACGCCGATCGAGCCCCTGCTCGATACGTTCATCGCCATCGAGGAACGAAGCTGGAAGGGCGACGAGGGGACGTCGATCGCCGGTCGCGGTGTCGAGGCGTTCTATCTCGACATCTCTCTCGCGCTCGCCGAGGCCAAGAGCCTCATGCCGTTCTGGGTCGACCTCGACGGCGAGACGATCGGGTTCATCTTCGGCGCTGTCTTCGGCGGGACCTACTTCGCTCTCAAGACGTCGTACGGTAAGGCGCACTCGAAGCTTGCACCCGGCGTCCAGCTCTTCTACGAGGCCGTCGGCCACGCGTTCCGCGAGGGGCTTGCACGCTTCGATTTCGTCGGTCAGACGTCGCGATGGAAAGAGGAGTGGGCGACCGGGCGGCTCGATCACTGGGACGTCGCGCTCTACCCGGCAGGCCCAGCAGGCCTCGCAGACTACCTCGTCGAGTCCCGCGCGAAGCCGCTGCTCAAGAAGATCAGGAGCAAGGCGCGCTCGGACTCCTGACGTTCCCCGTCGCGATCTTCGCCGATTCGAGGAGGCGTCCTTGGCCAACGAGGGGAGCCCGAGAGCTGGCACCGAGTACGAGGGCTACCTGTCCACGGTCACGAAGGAGGCCGGGTTCGCCTTCACGGGCAGGGTCTTCGGGCTCGCCTTCGGATTCATCGCCCAGGTCATCATCGCGAACCTCATCGGCGCCGATCTCCTCGGCGTCTTCGTCCTGGCATGGACGATCGTGCACGGCGTCACCATCGTCACGGCCTTCGGTTTCGAGAACAGCCTCGTCCGGTACGTCCCGATGTACCTCTCGCAGGGGAAGCGCGGCGAGGCGCGGTCTGTCGTGGCCCTCGGGAACCGCGTCGGTCTTCTGGCGGGCGTGCTGGGAACGATCGCCATCGTGCTCCTGCGCGGCCCGCTCGCGCGCTCGGCGTTTCACGAGCCGAGGCTCGAGACGGCGCTCCTCTGGATCTCGCTCGCGATCCTGCCTCTGACGTTCATGAAGCTCTTCGGCGCCTCGCTCCGGGGCGTGAAGGACGTCAAGCGGTTCATCCTGGGATTCGACATCGCCTACCGCATACCGAGGCTCGCGGCCTTCCTCGTCCTCTTCCTTCTCGGCTTCAGGCTCCGCGGAGTCGTCGGGGCGGCGGTCGTCGGGTGCCTCGTCTCGGTCGCCGTCCTCGCGCGCTTCCTTCGCCGGCAGGCGCCGTTCCTCATCGGGGCGAACGCGGAGCGCCCCGCGGTCGATCTGCCGACCGGCGCCGTGCTCGCGTACTCGGCGGCCATGCTGGCGGACACCGCCATGGCGTTCTCGACGCAGCACACCGACAAACTCGTCCTCGGCATCTTCCTCGACTCCGCCGTCGTCGGCGTCTACAATGTTGCCGCGCTCGTCGCGAGCCTGACGGTCTTTCTCCTGCTCTCGTTCAACGCGATCTTCTCGCCCGTCATCTCGGACGTCTACCATCGCGGCCGAACCGATCTTCTGCAGTCGCTCTTTCGCTCGATCACGCGTTGGATCATCGTGCTGACGCTGCCGATCTACGCGTGGATCCTGGCAGCCGGCGAATCGACCCTCGCGATCTTCGGCGACGAGTTCGTCGCAGGCTACGCCGCGCTTGTGTTCCTCGCGACCGGGCAGATGGTCGCGGCGAGTGTGGGTCCCGTCGGGATCTGCCTTGCAATGACCGGGTACCAGCGGTATAACGTCGGGAACGCGATCGCGATGGCGATCGTCGGCATCGGGCTCAACGTGATGCTCGTGCCCCGCATGGGAATGGCCGGAGCGGGGCTCGCGACCGGGGCCGCCTTCGTGCTCGTGAATCTCGCGAGGCTCGTCGAGGTGAGGATCCTCCTCGGCATCACGCCGTACGATCGCGCGACGCTCAAGGTCGCAGCAACAGCGGCGATCGCGATCGGCCTCGCATATGCCGCGCGCCGGTTCGATCTCGTGCCGGCTGGTGTAGTGGGCTCGGCCGTGACCCTGGTCGCGGCCGCGGCGATCGTCGGGCTCCTCACCTTCGCGATGGGGACGAGCGACGAGGACCGGTTCGTGCTGGGCTCTGTGCTCAAGAAGATCCGGCGAGTGGGAGGGAGAGCTGGAGATGGCGGGACGCCCGATTGAGATCCCCGAAGACCTCTACGCGAAGCTCGAGGGACTCCTCGAGACGCTCGGGTTCGATTCCGTGGAAGCGTGCGTGGCGTTCATCGTGAGGGCCGCGATCACGGGGGACGCCGCAGCCGGTCCCTTGAGCGACGACGAGATCGCGGAGATGAAGGAGCGCCTCGCGGACCTGGGGTACCTCTGATGTCCTCGCCCAACATCGTTCTCGTGACGCTCGACACCATGAGGGCCGACCGCGTCGGCCGCGAGCGCCATGGGGCTCGACTCACACCGAACCTGACGTCGTTCGCCGCGGGAGGGCTCGCCTTCACGCGCGCCGTCGCGGCGGGCGTGCCGACCTACTTCTCGTTCCCCGCGATCTTCCTGGGGGGGCTCGCGCTCGACTCCGGGAAGACGATCGGGCTGGCCTGCGAGCGTCCGTCGTTCGTGGAGGCGCTCAAGGCGCAAGGCTACCGCACCGCCGCGGTCGTGGCATGGAACCCATACCTGAGCAGGCACTACGGGTACGACCGCGGGTTCGATGTCTTCGACGACTTCTATTCGGAGGAATCGGCGACCCGCAGCGCGCGCGACCGGCGCGCGATGATTCGGGCGCTCGGCCGGATCCTCGGGGAGAACGGTCTCGCCCGCCTGCGCCGCCTCAAAGACAAGCTCGGACACGTCCGCGAGTGCTTCGACGGCGGGAACCCCGCCATGCACGAGGCGTCGCGGGGTGAGGCGATCACCGAGAGAGGGCTCGGCCTCGCGAAGGACCTTTCGGGCGATCGCCCGTTCTTCCTCTGGCTCCACTACATGGACCTTCACGGGTACTTCTACGCGACGTGGGACGACAGGTTCCTCGTGTTCGAGGCGGAAGGGCCGATAGACCGCGCCGTTCTTCGATACAGGAGGTTTCGGTACGTCGACCGCTGGGGGAAGCTGATCCTCGCGTCGGAGGATCCCGATCGCGCGAGGCCGGTCGAGCACGGTGCGCGCGATGGTGCGCGCGATCGCATCTATCTCGAGGGCTTCTACGACGCCGCCGTCCGCTACACCGACAGGAGCCTGAGGCCGCTCTTCGAGTGGGCCGAGGCCTCGGGCGACACCGTCGTGATCGTCACGTCTGACCACGGGGAGGAGTTCTTCGAGCACGGCAGGATCGGGCACGCCCCGTTCGGACTCTACGACGAGATCGCGCGCGTCCCGCTCATCGTGCGCGGGCCCGGGATACCCGCCCGCGAGGTCACCGATTGGGTCTCGCACTCCTCGATCGCGCCGACCGTGCTCGAGCTCGCCCAGGGCGACGGCGGTTTCGGTCCCGCGCCGAGCCTGCTCGCCGGCGCGCCGTCCGAGGGGCCGACGTTCACGGAGACCCTTGAGGGCGCGGTGGTGCCGTTCCCGAAAAGGCGCCTCGACGGCTTCGACCGGCTGATCTCGGCGCGGGACGGGCGCTTCAAGTACGTCTGGCGCGAGGGTGGGGACGACGAGTTCTTCGACATCTGCGCCGACTCCGAGGAGAGCGTGAGCCTGATCGACGAGGCAGCGTACGCGGGCGACGTGGCCCGCCTCAAGGCTGCGGCGGAGAAGCGGGCGCGCGAGATAGGCGTCGCCGACGCCCGCGCGAAGCTCGCCGACAGGACGCGGGTCGTCGCTTCGGCGCTCGGCGTTCCCTGATCGCGCGCGTGCGGTGCGACCCACGGGCCGGCTCACCTGGGGCCGGCGGGCCGTCCGCCTGGGAACCGGCAGGCTGTCCGGCTGGGGACCGGCAGGCGGTCCGCCTGCGGAACGATCGTCATTCCCGCTGAGATCCTGAGGTGAGCCCCCGCCGCTACGGACCGCGGCGGGGTTTCCTACGTGCGGTCGGCCCGCTTCTCGTCGAAGTAGTCGAGCCGGTGGAGCGGCATCACGACGCTCGTCGCGATGTTCGTGAGGTGGAGCGAGATCCGCTTCATGTAGCGGGCCAGGAGGGTGAAGAGCACGGCCTTCTTGGTGGGCAGCTCGTCCTCCAGAAGTTCCTGCAACACGGCGTCGCATTCCTTCGCGACCTTCCGTCCGGCGTCGACCGCCTCGAGCCCGATCTCCTTGTCCGATTCCCTGAAGGCCTGGACCGTCGGCTCGAAGAGCGCCTCGATCCTCGAGAGGAGATCCTTGAAGCGGTTCTCGTACTTGCCGTCCGCGAGCGGTCCGCCGAGCGCCTCCGCCACCTCGAGCATGTTCTTGCAGATGTCGCCGACCCGCTCAGCGTCCTTGATGATGCTCATGAGCACCAGGCTGATCGGCACGTCGGATCCGGGCGCGACGATGAGGTGCTCCACGAGCTGCTTCCGGATCTTCCGCTCCAGGCGGTTGATCTTCCTGTCGGTCGCGTAGACGCGGTCGTGCGTCTCCCGGTTCAACGTCCCCCGCCCCGTCAGCACCTCCGCGATCGGCCGGAACATGTCGACCGCCTCCGCGAGCATCTGCTCCATCTCGATGAACATCTGATCGAGCAGCGGGCGGCGTCTCAGCGCTTCCATGAATTCTCTGAACATCGTAAGCCCTTCCTTCTCGGAGACTATCTCGTTATCAGTATAAGCAATGCGGGCACCGCGTAGAAGAGCCCGATGACGAAGAATGCGACGTTCCTCTTGGACCGCACGGCGGCGTCCGCGAGCTTCCTGGCGAGGAAGAGCGGGACCCCTCTCACCGGCCGGTACGGGTAGATGATGAGGATCCCCGCGGCCGTTCGCGTTGCCGGCTAAGGACGCGAGGAGCGCGGTCACGGTCGTTCCGATGTTCGCGCCGAGGGCGACCGGGAAAACCTTCTCCAGCCGCACGATTCCCGCGCCCGCGAGCGGCACGAGGAGCGACGTCGTGACCGAGCTACTCTGGATGATCGCCGTGATGCCGGCGCCGACGCCGATCCCAGCGAGGCTGCTCCTCCCCATGAGCCGGTCGATGACGACCTCGACGCGGTTCAGCGCGACGGCCTTCGTGGCGCGAACGAGGAAGTAGAGCGAGACGAGGAGAAGCACGAAGCCCAGTATCGCGACCGCGATCGCTGCGTGATCACCGACGACCGTCTCGATGACGTGCGCGAGCCAATTGACCGCCGGCGACACGATCCTCTTCACGGGGCTCGCGAACGTGATCCCCTGGCTTCCGACGAGCAGGTTCGAGAGTGCGCGCGCCGTCTTGCCGAGGAAGCCCGTCGCGAGTTCGAGGGGGAAGAGGATGACCACGGCGATGACGTTGAAGAAGTCGTGAACGCTCGCGGCCGCGAACGCGCGTCTGAACTCCTCTTCGCGCCGGATGTGTCCGAGGGAAACGATCGCGCAGGTCACCGTCGTCCCGATGTTCGCGCCCATGATGATCGGGATCGCGTTCTCGATCGAGAGAATCCCGGCGGCCACGAAACCGACGACGGTCGACGTCGTCGTCGACGAGCTCTGGACGATGCTCGTTGCGAGGATTCCGATGAAGAGGCCGACGATCGGGTTCGACGTCGTCGCGATCAGGTTCTCCGCGAAGCCGGCGCCGAACATCTCGAAGCCTTCCCCCATGAGCTTGACGCTCACGAGGAAGACGTAGAGGGTCGCGATCACCCCGACGACGCGCGCGAGCACGACGAGCGGTCCGTCGGATGCGGGTCCTGGTGCTACGGGGCGATCGGTCGCGGAGGCGACGCGCGTCTCCTCGCTCATGAGGCTCCGGGGGCGGCTCGCGCCCCTTGTGCGTGCGGCTGTCGTCTGTCGGCGTTTGCGGCGGCCCGGCCGCCCGGGCGGAGTGGGCGACGGGGGCTTCGGGCGGGGATTCTATCATCGGGCGGGGTGGTGTCAAGAGGCGATGAGGATCGGATGCGGGCGCGGGAGGACGCGGCCCTTTCGCTTTGACACCCCCGACGCGCGGGCGATAGAATGGACATCTCGTCACGTCTGCCGGGCCCGGGCCGCGCGTCCGGGCTCCGCATCGGAATCCATCCACACCATGCCAGGGAGGGGTTCATGGGGCATGAGAAGCTCACGGAGCACTTCCTCGAGTTGATCCGGCGGGCATCGACCGTGCTGCCGCGGGACACCGAGGAGGCGATCAGAAAGGGGATCGAGAACGAGGGAGAGGGTGCGGGAGCGGCCTCGACGCTCAAGCTCCTGCTCGAGAACTCGCGCCAGGCGAAGGAGGGATCGACCCCGATCTGCCAGGACACGGGCGCGCTCCTCTTCTTCGTCGACATGGGTCCCGACTTCCGGCAGAAGGACGTCGAGAAGGCCGCCCGCGCGGCGGCCGGCGAGGCGACCGCGAGGTACTACCTGCGCCCGAACGCCGTCGACGCCGTCACGGGCAAGAACTCCGGCGACAACACAGGGCTCGGGATGCCTACCTTCCACTTCGATCAGATGGACGAGGAGGGCTTGAGGGTCCGTCTCCTCCTCAAGGGGGGCGGCTCGGAGAACGTCGGGGCCCAGTACAAGCTCCCGGACGGGAAGCTCAAGGCGGGACGCGATCTCGACGGCGTGCGCAAGTGCGTGATCGACGCAGTCTACAACGCCCAGGGGAAGGGCTGCGCTCCCGGCGTGATCGGCGTCTGCATCGGTGGCGACCGCGGGTCGTCGTTCGCCTGCTCGAAGGAGCAGTTCCTGAGGAACCTCGGCGACACGAACCCCGATCCGGTGCTCGCGGATCTCGAGAGCCGGCTCTTCACCGACTTGAACGAGCTCGGCATCGGACCGAGCGGATTCGGCGGGAAGACGACCGTCTTGGGCGTCAAGATCGGGAAGCGCCACCGCGTGCCGGCGTGCTTCTTCGTGTCGGTGAGCTACGTCTGCTGGGCCTACCGCAAGGCCGCGATGACGATCAAGGGAGGGGAGGTGTCCCATGACTGAGATCAAGCTCCCCGTCTCGCCCGACGAGATCAGGAAGCTCAAGGCGGGCGACGAGGTGTCGATCACCGGGGTCATGATCACGGCGAGGGACGCCGCCCACAAGTACCTCATCGAGACCGACGGCCCTGAGGTGAAGGAGATCCTGAAGGACAGCATGATCTACCACTGCGGGCCCGTCGTGAAGAAGGAGGGCGGCACGTACTCGTTCGTCGCCGCCGGGCCCACGACGAGCATCCGCGAGGAGCCCTACGAGGCGGACGTGATCGCGAAGTACGGTGTCAGGGGCGTGATCGGGAAGGGCGGGATGGGGGGGAAGACCCTCGAGGCCTGCGGCAAGCACGGCTCCGTCTACCTCTCCGCGGTCGGCGGGATCGCGACGACCTTGGCACGCTCGGTCGTCGAGGTGCTCGACGTCCACAAGCTCGAGGAGTTCGGCGTTCCCGAGGCGATGTGGGTGATTCGCGTCGAGAACTTCCCCGCGGTCGTCACGATGGACAGCCACGGGAAGTCGATCCACGACGATGTGGCGAAGCTCTCGAGGGAGAACTACGAGAAGCTCGTCGGGACGTAGCGGTACCAACGGCGGACCGCGGTCTGCCTGGAACCACGCAGGACGGATTCACACTCGGCCGGTTCTCATCGGGGACCGGCCGAGGGCTTCCCGGGATGTACGAGGGAAGGGACCAAGCACCGGCATCTTTGCTGACTGATCCCTCAGTCTTCTGTGAGACCTCACCAAACACTTGCCCATCGCATGAGTTACTTGCTACACCTTGTCTATATCATGACAAGCTACTGACGGTGGTGCAACTCTACCGGAAACGAGCAGCCTGCGTCGTATGCCTCTGTCCGACGGTGTCTGGGACGTTCGTCGGGACGCGGAAGACGGCGCTTCTTGAGTCTGACGGTGAGGCAGGACAGGTCTCTCGAGGACGAGAGGGAGGATGGATCGATGAGAACGGCGCCTGTTGTGTTCGCGCTGGTCGCGGTTCTGTGCTGGGCGGTTGTGGGCCCAGCGCAGATCCCGCAGACGATCAGCTACCAGGGAGTGCTCAAGGACTCCGGCGGCGAGAACGTGCCGGACGGTGACTACGACGTCACGTTCGCGCTCTACGACGTGGACGTGGGCGGCACGCCCCTCTGGAGCGAGACGCAGACACTGGCGGTCGCCGACGGCATCTTCAACGCGATGCTGGGCGCCGTCGTGGCTCTCGATCTTCCGTTCAACGAGCCGTACTGGCTCGGCGTGGGGGTCGATCCCGATCCTGAGCTCACGCCCCGCGTGGAATTCGCGTCCGCGCCGTACGCGCTCCACGCGGCGGTCGCGGAGTCGATCGTCGGCGGAGGCTCCGGAGGCGACACCGACTGGGTCGAGGCCGGCGGGAACGTCTACCGCCTGACCGGCAAGGTCGGCATCGGCGACGACACCCCGGCGGCGCTCCTCACGGTCGGGGCGGACGACGCGTTCCAGGTCGATGCGTCAGGGAACGTGCAGACGGCGGGCGACCTCGCCGTCCTGGGCGACGCCGCCCTCTCCGGGAACACGACGATCGGAGACGCGGCCACGGACGAGCTGGCGCTTCACGCGCAGGTGAGCACCGATCTCATCGCGGCGCACCCGTCCCACAACCTGGGCTCCGCGTCAGAGCGGTGGGGCGCCGTCTACCTCAATCCGGACGGCGTCAACATCGGGGTCCCGTTCGGGGACGCCACGATGTCCTACAACGAAGGGAGCGGAATCCTGGAGTTCGACACGAACGGGGGCGCGGGCGACGTGCGCTTCCTCGGCGATCAGCTCTACATCGACAAGTCTCCGCCGCGAATCGGGATTGGGACCACCACGCCCGCCGAGAGACTTCACGTCGTAGGCACGACGCGGACGGACGGCTTCAAGATGCTGACGGGCGCCGCCGACGGCCACGTCCTGACGTCGGACGGGAGCGGCGGTGGCACGTGGCAAGCGCCGCAGGCCGTGAGCGACGGTGACTGGACGGTCTCGGGGAGCGACGTCTACCGCCTGGCGGGGGAGGTAGGCATCGGAACCGCGAATCCGAGCGGGCTGGTCCACCTCCACTCGAGCATCGTCCCCTCCCTTCTCATGACGAACGAAGCGACGGGGTCCGCGTGGACGGACGGGCTGAAGTTCATGGTCGATGCGTCGGGGCACGCCTACGTGGAGCAGAACGAGATCGCGAACCTCAGTCTGAAGGCGGGCGGCGGCAAGATCACCGTCTTCTGGAACGGGAACGTCGGCATCAACAGCTCGTCGGCCAGCTACACGCTCGACGTCGGCGGAACGACCCGCGTGCAAGGCTTCGAGATGCCGACGGGCGCGGCTGACGGCCACGTCCTGACGTCCGACGCCACGGGTGCCGCCAGCTGGCAAGCTGCGGCCGGGGGCGGTATCGGCGGGAGCGGGACGACGAACTTCATCCCGAAGTTCACCGATCCGAACACGCTCGGCGATTCGTCGATCTCCGAGGACGCAGCCGGGATCGACGTGACGGCGAGAATCGACCAGCAGACCACCATGACCGGCGGGGGCGGGCACATAGGCTTGCGTGCGGACACGCACGTGACGGGGCCGCTCTTCGCGGGGATGAACGCCGAGGGTATCTGGGGGAGGAGTCTGGCCGACCCCGGCGGCGAGACGGGCGGAGAACGCTATGGCACGAGCGGATCGGCGGAGCGCGGTTCCGGGTGTTACGGGATGTGGGCGAGGGGCGAGCATGGGAGCGCCCTCACGTACGGCCTCTGGGCCGGAGCGGTGGGCCTGACGTCCGACACATACGGCGTCTACGCCGAGGCGGAGAGCGAG
>JALGVU010000419.1 GCA_025774545.1 bacterium
GCTCGACTTCCACGATCTCCTGGCGGTGGCGAGGGACCTCCTCCGCGACAACGCCGACGTCCGTCGCCACTTCAAGCGGGCCTTCGACCGGATCCTGGTCGACGAGTTCCAGGACACCGATCCCCTGCAGTGCGAAATCGTCTTCTTCCTCGCCGAGACGGCCGAGGGTGGCGCGACCGACTGGAGAAGGGTCGAACTCGAGCCCGGCAAGCTCTTCATCGTTGGCGACCCGAAGCAGTCGATCTACCGGTTCCGCAGGGCCGACATCGAGATGTACGAGGACGCGAAGAGCGTCGTTGCCGTCGCCGGGCGCGCCCTCGAGCTGGTCGAGAACTTCCGGACGCGCGGCGGACTCGTCGAGGACGTGAACGACGTCTTCGAGAAGATCATGAAGCCTCCGGAGGACGGGCGGCGCTACCAGCCCACGTATGCAGGCCTCGCCGCGCATCGCAGCCGCGACGACCGCGGTCCCGGCATCGTCCTGCTCGAACCCGATGCGCCGATCGAGAAGGGCACGAAGGTGGCCGAGATCCGGGAGGACGAGGCCACCGCCGTCGCGGCCTTCATCGCCCGCGCGAGAGAGAAAGCGGACCTGCCCGTCTTCGATCGGGACGAGAAGGTGTGGAGGCCCGCCGAACTCAGGGACGTCGCGGTTCTCTTCCACTCCTCGACGGCGATCGCGGCGTACGAGACGGCGTTTCAGAACTACCAACTCGACTACCGCATCGCCGGCGGGAAGAAGTTCTACGCGCGCCGCGAGGTGAGGGAACTCGAGACCGTCCTCACCGCGATCGAGGATCCGCGCAACGAGACGGCGGTCGTCGGCGCGCTCCGCACGCCGTTCCTCGGCGCGTCCGACGAGGAGATCCTGCTCCATCGTAGGGCCGCGGGCTCGCTCTCGTACCTGTCGACCGCCGCGAGCAATGTCGCGGGCGCGGCCGGGAGCGGAGTCGCGAGCGTCGAGGACTCGTTCTCGCTCTTGAGGGAGCTCCACGCGCGAAGGAACGAGGCCGGCGTCGCCGCAGTCATTCGCCTCCTCTTCGAGAGGACCAAGATCCTCGAGCTCTTCCTCATGAAGCCCTCGGGCGAGCAGCGGCACGCCAACCTCCTCAAGGTCGTGGAGCTTGCCGACGCCCTCGAGAAGGCGGAGCCGATGTCGTTCGGCGGCTTCGTCCACTGGCTCCGCGACGTGTCGCAGCTCACACCGGAGGAGGCGGAATCACCGCTCTCGGAGGAGGGCGACGACTTCGTACGGATGCTCACGATCCACAAGGCGAAGGGGCTCGAGTTCCCCGTGACCGTGCTCGCGGATCTCGGGCGGCTGAAGCGGCACGGCGAGAGCATCATCGTCGATCGCGAGGACGGCCGGATCGAGTTCGGGATCGGACCGAAGGAGCAGCGGCTCGTCACGCTCGGGTACGAGGACCTCTCAGAACTCGAGGGGCTCCGACGCGACGCCGAGCTCGTGCGGCTCCTCTACGTCGCGATGACGAGAGCGCGCGACGGGCTCGTCGTCCCGTGGTTCGTTGGAGAGGGGAGCAACCGCGGGCTCCTACCCCACCTCGAGGAACTCAGATCGAGGGCGGGCGAACGCGCGACGGCGAAGCGCGACGGTGCAGCGGCGGACGACGATCGTGAGACAGCGGATGGTGATCGCGTAGCAGCGGACGGTGATCGTGCCGCAGCGGACGGCGATCGCACCGCGATCCTCTCCGCGGGCGAGCTCGATCTCGAACGGCGTGCGGAGCGGCCGCTCAGGCTCAAGGTCGAGGACGCGATGGAGATCGATCCGTCGACGACCGAGGCGGCGGCGGACCTCGACCGATGGGAGGACTGGCGCGCCGGCCTCGGAGAGAGACACGACGAGCCGGCCGACATCGTCACGCCCTCGAGCGTCGTCGTGCGCGACGCCGAGACCGCGGCATCGCGCGGGCCAGCCGGTGACGAGTCGACGAGGATCGCCGGGGACGTCGTGATGCCGCCCGAAGCGCCGCCCGTCTCAGGGAGGGAGTTCGGGACGCTCGTCCACGCGATCATGGAGCGCCTCGACCCCGCGCGGCACGACGACGCGGAACCGCTCGCTCGGGCGCTTGCGAAGACAGCGGGTCTCGATGGCGCGACGGCCAACGCGGCGGTCGAGATCGTCCGACGCTCGCTCGACTCCCCCGTCATGCGCCGGGCCGCCTCGGCGGCCGGCCGGTGGCGCGAGGTCCCTTTCTGCCTGTCGATCGACGGGAAGACCCTGGAAGGCGAGATGGATCTCGTGTTCGAGGAAGACGACGGATACGTCGTCGTCGATTACAAGACCGACGTCCTCGGCGACGAGGCAGGCCGGGAGCGTCTCGCGCGCCGTTACGAGGGCCAGGCGCGCATACGGTGTCGCCCTCGCCTCGGTCATCGATCGCCCCGTGAAGGAGGTCGTGCTCCTCTTCATGCGGGGACCCTCGGAGGTCTCGTTCCCGATCGGTCCGCACGTCCCCGATCCCGCAGCGGCGTTGACCGCGCTCCTCTCACGCCGCTCCTGATCGTCTCCCCCTCCGCACGGCCCACACGACCAGGAAGATCACTCCGGCCCAGAGGAGGCTGTTCAGGACCGCCAGCACATCGAACCACCGACCGCCCCCGGGATCGATCACTCGGGCGATCGTGAGAAGCGGGAAGCCGAGCACCTTCGCGGCCGCGCTCCAGGCCGCATACCCCGGTTCGGGGAACATGAAGAGGAACCCGCTGGTCGAGAACTGCCCAAGCTCTGCCACGATCATCGCGATGAA
>JALGVU010000420.1 GCA_025774545.1 bacterium
CCCCTGGAACCAGGGATCCGCCCGGAGGAGCCGCTCCCGGATGGTCGAGAGCGGTCGCCCGCGGAAGAGGAGCTCGCCGCCGGACGACGGCTTCGGCGCGATTCCCGGATAGAACGCGGGCTCGTAGGCGTAGCGATAGAGCCCGTCCTCCTCGTTCCCGTAGTACGACGCGGCCGGCTCGATCGAATCGACGCTCGTCGTCTGGATGAGCTCGATGCACGGAATCGAGTCCAGGAGCGTCGTCGCGCGAACGACCTCGATCGTGAGTTCCGTGACGTCGCGGTCGCGAGGCGCGTCGTGACCTCCGGCGGGCGCCATCGCGACGCTGTGTAGGTCCAGGTCGTCCCGATATCGAGCGGGTACTCGTAGTCGCGGTCGATGTCGGGACCGGAGCCCGTGTCGCAGCCGGCGGCGAGTAGCGCGAGAGCGACGAGTCCTGCTGCCAACAGGGAAGCGCGGATCATCGTGGGCCTCCTTTGGGATGCGTTCTCAGGGTGATGCGTGCGGCGGCGGGATCACGCCTCGGGCGTCCTCCACTCGGCGAACAGGCTCGACCGATCGACCTCGGTGATCCTGGGTGCGAGGCCGACGGCCGCGCCCAGCTCCTCGAAGTCTTCGGGGGCAAGCGCCCCCGCGCTGAACCCGTCGCGGCAGACGATCGTGCCGTCGCCCGTCGCCTCGTCGTCGATCTCGCCCAGGAGCCCCGCCGCGGCCTGCGCCTCGAACCACGCGAGCCGTTCGGGCCAGAAGCGGCTCGAGTAGCTCGAGAAGAGCGCGAGGCCGCCCGGGCGCGTCACGCGGAGGGCCTCCCGCACGAGGCGGAGCCGATCGACGCCGAACGCGCAGATCCCGTTCTGCACGCACGCGACCACGTCGAACGCGCCGTCCTCAAAGACAAGATCGACGGCGTCCATCTGGATGAAGCGACAGCGGCTCGCAGGTCCCGCGAGATCGCGCGCCATCGCGACGCTCTCCTCGGACGTGTCGATCCCGACGACGGAGCCCGCGGCACGCGCGAGCTCGAGGGCGACGCGGCCGTGGCCGCAGCCGAGTTCGAGGACGGTGTCGTTCGGACGGACCCTCGCGAGGACGAAGTCGATCTCCGCCGCGAGGTACTGCTGCACGCGCGGCGACGCCAGCTCGTAGACGGCACGCAGGCGCTCGGCGGAGAGATGTGTGTCGTAGTAAGTCATGTGGGTCTCGCGGCGTCAGCCGACCGGGGCCGCATCGGCCGCTGGGTCACGGCGGATGGTGACGCTCGTGGTCGGTCGAATGCTCCCAGGCATCTACGAATCCCCCAGAGCATCGATCGCCCTCGCCATCTTCGCGCGCACCTCGACACCGACATCGGCGAGGGCCGGGTTGTTCACCGCCTGCATGGACGCGATCGGGTCTATCGCGGCGACCTCCACCCGGCCGCCACCCGCGTCCTGAACGATGACGTTGCACGGGAGCATGAGGCCGATCTTGTCCTCGAGCTCGAGGGCCCGATGCGCGAAGGGCGGGTTGCAGGCACCGAGAATCCGGTACGGCCTGAAGTTCACCCCGAGCTTCTCCTTGAGCGTCGCCTGCACGTCGATCTCGGTCAGCACCCCGAAGCCCTCCCTCTTGAGGGCCTCCGTCACGAGATCGACCGCCTCATCGAAACCCGCGACCAACGTCTTTGCGATGTAGTAGCTCACGCGTAGGATCCTCCGTCTGTTCCGACGATCCCCTACTCCTCCGCCGGATGAATCTCCCCGGATTTCTCGAGGGCCCTCTTGGTGAGGATCGGACCGATGATCTCGAACACGATGCTCGTCGCCGTGATGATCGTGATGATGGCCGCTCCCATGGCCGCCGGGTCGTAGCCGATCTTGTTCATGGCCGGGTGCGCCGCCGCGAACTCGGCGACCGCGCGGGCCACCGCGGGCTCGCGCGAGAGCCGCCCGAAGCTCTCACTGATGATGAGCGAGAGGCCGATCGCGACGCCCGCCTGCGAGAGGATGCCCAGCCCGACCCACTTCCTGATCTTCGGCTCCGATCGGCCGACGAACGCCCCGAACCGCGAGCCCCCGATCAGACCCGCCGAGCGCGCCCCGATGTAGACGAGCCCGATCGCTCCGAGCTTCGGCAGCTCCCCGATCCGGAGGTGCGCCCCCGCGATGCAGAAGAAGAGGATGAACACGAGCGGCATGATCTCGCGGAGCGGATCCGTGACGCTGTGGACGAAGGCCTCGCGCCGCGTGTTCACGAGGACGAACCCCACGGCCATGTTCGTGAGGATCAGGGAGAACCCGAAGTGTGTCGCGAGGCCCACCCCCACGAGCACGGTCCCGAACATCATGATGATCATGTCGCGCGAAGCCTTGAGCCGTCGGACGAGAAGCGTGAACACGAACCCGAGACCGGTTCCGAGCACGAGGCTGCCGACGATCTCGAGAGCGGGCCTCCCCATCGCGGCGAGCGCGCCGGCCTCGCCGGCCCCCGCCACGCCGAGCCTCCCAAGAAGGAGGACCTCCGCGAGCGCGGCGGCGAAGCCGAAGATCAAGATCGCGAGCCCGTCGTCGAACCCCACGACCGCGTAGAGGGCCTTCGTCA
>JALGVU010000121.1 GCA_025774545.1 bacterium
GTACCAGCCACCGTAGTAGCGGGACCACGCGTACCGCACCGGCACGACGTTCGTGTCGCCCCCCATGAGGGCGAACGTCGTGCCCCACGAGGCGTACGCGTCCTTCAGGAAGAACCGAATCCGCTCCGCCGTGTCGCACCCGCCCGGATAGCTCGCGTCGATCCACGAGATGGTCTTCACGACGGTCGGCACGCCCCTCATCGTCTTCCAGTCGGCCAGTTCCTGGAACTGCGGAGCGAACTCGTCCGCCGTGACAATGACGTACTCGACGGGGCTCCCGTCGAGCGACGGCGTGTAGAGCGGCTCGTGTCCCCCCGGCCCTCTCTCGCGAACGACGACGGGAGGCCCTGCAACGCTGCCGGCGACGTCAGAGGGATTCACGACGAGCCCCTCGACGAGCCTCCGGTACAGGCGGTCTCCACGCGCCGTCACTCGGTGGCGGGGCTGCGACCGGTTCGCGCCGGGAACGAGCGAGAGCTCCACGTCGAGTCCGCGTGCCAACGTGAGCCTTCCCGTCCCCGGCGCGTACGTGATCGGATAGACGGCCACGCTCGCGATGCGGTAGCCGCCGAGATACCCGTCACCCAGGTAGCGGACGCGGCTCTCTGGGTAGACCGCGTGGCTCTCGTAGATCGATGGATCGGGATCGACCCATTCGGCGGACTCGCCGATGGGAACCTCCGGCTGCGCGGGCGCGACACGGTAGGTGCCCGGAAGCTCCTCCTCGTCGAGCCGCACGATGAGGACATCATCGACCTCCATGTCGGAGGGGATGACGAACTGCAGAACATCGACCGGCAGTTCCGGTGCGCCCGGAACCGCGAGGGCCTGAGTGCCCTCGATCGCGAGTCGCGAGTAGGCACCGTCTCTGATGATGGTGACCTGCGCTGCGTCCCACGAGGTCTCAACGGCCGGCGCGACCGCCGTGGCGATGATCGTCCACCCCACCAGGATCAGGAGAGCGAACTGACCGCTCAGTCGTCTCCTTGCCATGATCCTCTCCCTCCCTTCGCCCGACCCCGAATCCCGCGCGAGCAAGAAAAAGCCAGAACCGGTGCTCGATCCTGGCGCGTTCGTTCGATGACACGAAGACCGACCCTGCGCCTAACCGCGCACCGGGCGCGTGCACCTTGGGGGTGTCCACGCTCGACTCCGCCTCACTGTCTCGTTCTACTGGAGCAGCTCGTAGCAGTGTCGGTTCTGACATCACTCCTGTGGCAGCCCGGTCACGAGGGGTGTTCCCCTCCGGTCCTCACGAGTAATTACATTATAGCACAGACTGAGCCGAGTCTCAAGGGCCGGTGTGAGAAGGTCCCCCAACTCTTGTGCTCGAATGGGCAGAAGCGGTTCTCCCGCCTCAGGGGCCGGCCCCGTGGGGATGTCAGGGGGCCGCAGGAGGGGCCGCTCGGCGCGCGCCGAACACGGCCGTATCGGCGAGACGGTCGTGAAGAGCCAGGGACCGGGGTCCGATCGCGACGAGGAATCCGGCGAGCGTGACGGCCGTGGCCGCGAGGGCGACGGCGGCAACGGCGCTGCTGCCGAGGATGAGCGCCAGTGGCATGCACCAGAGGCCCACACACTTGATGCTCCACCGCAGCCAGCGCTGGGGAGCGGCCGCTGGAGCGCCGTCCCCGGACGTCACGTGGAGACCGAGAAGCCACTTCCCGGGACCTGCGCCGAAGAGCGCTTCAGGGAGAAGAACGAGGAGGAGGGCAAAGGGTGCGCCGTGGGCGAAGTGACCGAGGATGCCGAGGATCATCGGCACGGGCCCGTGCCAGAAGGTGTCCGGCGAGCCGATGCGGAGCATGACGATCGAACGCTCGGCGAACCAGCGGCCCGTCGTTTCCGACAGGAGCAGCGCGACGACGGCACCGAGGAACACGTCGATGGCTCCCGCCGCGAGACGGATGCTGAACCCTCTCCTCACGATGGTCACGTCGCGCGCGGCGCGTCTATTCGGATTCGTCGCGATAACGCGCCTTGACCCCGCCCCAGGTTTCCGCCTCGACAGCGGACTGCCTGGTCAGCCTGGTCGTGCCGGCGCCTCTCGTCGGAGGGAAGTTGAAGGTCCCCCAGATCGATGTGTCTCCAACGGTCGCCTGGAAGGTGAAGTGGCCGAAGTCGAGCGGAGGCGCCACGGTCCCGTCTCCCGAGACTGAGCTCCCCACGATGCTGCCGGAGCCGTCTCCGACCCCGGACGCGGTGAAGGTGAAGTCGAGCGTCGTGCGGCCGCGCGAATCCGAGATCGTGCCCTCGGCCGTCCCCTGCTGGATGCCGATGCCGAGGGCCGATAGATCGATGGTTCCCACCGCGGACATGTCGGAGCCCTCCACGGTGATGTTCCAGGACAGATCACCCCCGACCTGCACGATCGTGTCCTCCCACGTCCCGATCCAGATCCCCGCGAGGTCGGGGAGCGTGTCGGGACGCGCCGTCCAGGCATCGCGCTCAACCTCCGTGCGCTCACCGACTCCCGAGAAGGCGAGGGCACTCGCAACCGCGAGCAGCCCGATGACGTAGATCGCCGGCCACTTGGATCTCTTGCTCACGCGCGGCTCCTTCCGTGCTCCGTTCACCAACACCAAGGCAGCACCCCGGTGCCGGCGGGTTCCCGCACTCCTGTCTGCGACCGTCATCCCTCTGGGTCGGTATGGTGCGACGTGTGCGGGTACGCGTCAAGGGAAAGCTCGGGCGGGCGATTGTCGATTCGCCTCGTCCTGCAGGTGCCGGAACGTGAGCAGCTCCGGCCCGCCGGAGCGCGCCTCTCGTCTCGTGGTATCTCTGATCCTGCTGGACCGGAGCCAAGCCCTGGGAACGAGGCCGAAGGAGCGCGGCGACGACACGGATTCCCGCGCTACTCCCCCGGCTCGTAGCTCCATCCGCCCGGGCGTGGGAGCTTGAGCCCCGCTCCGTACTCCCTGGCCGCGGCGCCGTCTGCCGCCTTGCCGTCCAGGTGCGTCCGGACGAGCTCGGGAAGCGGGAACGTGTTCCCGCTTTCGAACTCGCGGTTCTCGTAGAGTCGCCTGTACAGATCCCACTGCTCGTTCGACAGGAGACCCGCGCCGCTGAGCGCCTCGACGTTGGCGTAGGCCGCCTCCCAGTAGGCGTCGAGACCTTCCCGGCCGTTCCGGTTCATCCAGAGCTTGGTCGTCCAATCGTCCGCCGCGCGATAGGCGATGAGATCGACGCCCCAGACCGAACCCGGGACGTCATAGAACGGGTAGAGCCAGAACTTCGCGGCGTCGCCCGACGCCATCCACGCCTCGGCCTCCGGCAGTCCGTGCTCGGCAGCGTAGCGGATGATCTCGACCAGGTCGCGCTGCAGATCCCAGATGCCGTGCCACTGCGTGTAGTCGGCGCCCATCATGAGCGCCCCGTGTCGGAACCGCCTGCCCTCGTGGTGCCAGATGTGGTACGCGACCTCCTCCGGGACCTCGTCGTAACCCGCGACACCGAACGGAGCCAGACCTTCGAAGCCGGGCGTCTGGACGATGCCGGCCTCGTCCATGGCGGCCAGCCAGCGCCTGGCCTCGCGGTAGATCTCGTTGTACTGGAACGCCGCCAGGTCGCCCTCGAGGAAGTAGCGGTCGACGAACGGCTGCGCGTGACACTGGAGACAGGCCGATGACATGTTGTCACGCTTCTCTACCCAGTCTATCCCGCCACCCCACGCCTCGTTCGTGCGGATGGTCCACGGAGACTGCGACTCCAGTGCCAGCCGGGAGCCGACGTCGTGCGTCGCCGGCAGATCGACGGTCGCGTCCATGTGGCAGGTGGTGCAGGTGGGTGAGTCGAGCGGCGGCGGATCGCCGTCGATGGCCTCGTACCCCAGGTTCTCCCAGTTGCGTAGCTTCGACGTGAAGATGTTGCCGTGCTTCGACTCCTGCCAGATCTCGATGTGCGGATGGTCCGGACCGAGATGGCACTCGCCGCACGTGAACGGGTTGCGCGCGACGGCCACGTCGAACGAGTGCTTCGGATGGCACGCGTCACACTCCCCCACGCTCTGGTCAGGCCAGACGTGGCCGATGTCGTGGCACTCCTGACATCCGTGCTTCGTGGCGATCGTCGGCTCGAACACGTTGCGGTCGAACGACGCGGCGAGGAAGATCATGGCGAGGGCGGAGTGCTTGCTCCGGCTGAACTCGTCGTACTCCCGTTCGTGGCACCGCGCGCAGTCGCCCGCGGTCGGATGCGTGGCGATGACCGTCCCCGCGTAGTGCTCGGTGCGGTCCCAGTCCCCGTCCTGCGCGGCGTGACACACGGCGCAGTCGACGCCCTTGGTCGCGTGCTCGGACGTCGCCCACGACTCCACGAGCTTCGGCGTGGTCTCGCCGTGGCAGTCGACGCACGCCTGCGCCGACTCGCTGACGGTGGCCGAGGCGAGGAGCTCCTCCATCAACTGGCCGTGAGTCGACCCGGCCCCCGCCTCGGACGAACCCAGGAACGCCTGGCACGTGAGCGCCAGAACGGCCAGCGCTGCGACTCCACAAACGACGGACACCGCTCTCCGCACCATGGACTTCCTCCTCGGTTGGCTCGGCCCGTGGGATTCACGAATGGAGCTCGACGCGACATGTTAGCCGAAGGTGCTTGCGGCGGGAAGGGGATTCGCTGCGCGCCGAGACCACGGTCGCCGTCAGCGGAATCACGTTCGTCGCCGGTTGAGGGACTCACGTCGGGAACGGTCAAGGCGCTGTGTAGACAGGTAGTCGTCTCAGGAACCGCGGCTGTGCCTACTGGACGATCTTCAGTCTGCCGTCCGGTTCCCGGGGATTGATGACTCCTTCATTCCCGGCGATCTCAGCGAGGATGGAGTAGAAGGTGCTGTAGCTGTTCTCGAGATTCGTGGCGTACCGCTTGAACCAGAAGTAGCCGTCGCCCTCGTGCTGGACGATGAAGCTGTTGCTGAGCACCGTGTATGTCCGGTCGGGATCGAGCGGCTTCCACTCTCCCCCGGCGTCCTGGACCGTCGCCTTGACGACGCGCTCACCCGGTACGGACACCGACCAGCTGCCGTCCGCGCCCTGCGTGAGTTCCTGCGCCGTCCTCGAGAGATCCAGGGTGCAGCGCAGGCCGGACGCGTGGAGGAGCCCGCCGCCTCCGACACTCGCCGCGCTCCGCTCGAGGATCTCGAGGATGTAGCGCCCACCGAGGTCCATCGAGAACGCGTAGTTGCTGAACTCGTCGATCTCGTGGAGCATGGCGTCCGTGACAGGCCCCGCCTGGTAGATCTTCTTGCCGCGGAACGCGCCCGCGTTGTTCAGGACGATGTCCACCTGGAACTTGTCCCGCATGCGATCATTGACCAGGTTCGCGACAGACGACTCGCCCTCACGCAGGGTCTCCTTCGTCATGTCCCAGGGGACGTCGGTCCTGCCGAGGACGATGGCCTCCGGAAACTGCTGCTGGTAGACGGCCAGCCGGGCCTCGATGTCCTCATCCGCAGGCACCGCGTCCGTCACCGGTATGAGCTTCGAGCGCACGCTCGCGAGATCGAGCTTCCCTTTCTCGTCGGTGGTGAGGTCCAGCCGCACGAGGTAGGATCCCTTCTCTCCACCATTGACGACGAACGTTCCGCCCATCCGGTACGCGGTCTTGGCGTACTCGTGCGAGTGCCCGCCGAAGATGATGTCGATGCCGGGGACGGACCGAGCGATCTCCAGGTCGCGCTCGTGGCCGACGTGCGTGAGCCCCACGACCAGCTGCGCGCCCGCGTCGCGCAGCTCGCGAACCGCCCGGTGCGCCACCTCGAAGTTCGTGCCTGTCATCTCGACGCTCTTGCCGCTCGTGACGTACGGGAACCCCTCGGTCATGAGCGAGAAGAAGCCGACACTGAGTCCTTCGTAGTCCTTGATGAGCCACGGGGCGCAGCGTCCCTCGAGCGGCGTGCCCTCGACCGCGAGGTCCGTGCAGATGCACTCGAGGTCCGTGCGATCGAGCGCCGCGGCGAGCACGTCGGGGCCCTTGTCGAACTCGTGGTTGCCGAAGGCGTAGAGCTCGTAGCCGGCCTCGGACATGAGCCCCAAGATGGCCTCACCCTTGAACGTGTGGAAGTAGCGGTTCATGAGATCGTCACCGGCCGAGACGACCACGACCGGGTTCTCTGTCTCGTCCTGAATCCCTCGGATGAGGGTGGCGATGCGCGCGATGCCGCCGGCTGAGACCTCTTCCGCCTTCCCATCGCCGTCGGCATCCAGCTTCATGAGCGAGGGCTCGAGCATGCCCTGAAGGTCGGCGGTTCCGATGATGGTCAGCGCGTGGGTCTTCGGCGCGCCGAGGGTAGGCGCGTCCGTTCTCGGCGCCTGCGTGCAGGAAGAGAGGAGCAGAGCGAAGATGACCGCGAGAACGAGTACGGCGAGAGCGCGATGGACCTTCATGAGGTTCTCCTTACGGGCGCAGGCTGGCGCGCGTCGGCCGCCCGTTCGACACGCCGCCGGTTCCTGTCCAGCTCCGTTTGCGGGCGCCACGGGCATTGACCCTGAATCACGAGGATGCTAGCACGCGTGCCAGGCCTCCTGACAGGGCTCTCTGCGGGGCACACACGTTGGCGCCCTTCCGTGGGCAGGCACGCCTGTCGCGGGGCGGTAGCAGGGCCAGCGCGGATCGGGGCAGGCTGTGCGTGGGGGCAGGGAGGCGCCAGCCTGGCGCCTCCTCGTGGACGTTAGTCGAACCCGGTGTCTGCCGTGTGACGCCGGGGTGATTGGCGACATCGCTAGACTTCTCGGGCAGGTGGGCACGGTTGCGCCGTGAGGTGAGTGTCAGCTGCCCGCGCTGGGAGGAACGCAGGCCGCGGCGCTGCCGGCGGCGATCGTCGGCCGCTCGCCGGGAACGTGGGTCACGGTGGCCGCGGCGGTCCCCACCATCGCGACCGCCGTGATGATGATGAGAGGCGTCAGAACTCCGGCACGATTCGCTGGTCCCATGGTCGGTCCCACCGGATCATGGAGCTGAGTCCATCACGACCGTGTCTCAGGCTATCTGGGTGCAACTGAACGGTCGACCGCGGAGGAGCGCGGGCGAAGGCGTGGGAAGCTCACCACTGACGCGCGCGTTAGCCACCGATGAGCCTGTCGTGCGCCCGCGCGGTCCAGGCGACGACGTCATCCCAGTCACTGTAGGAGCCGCCGAGAGGCTTCATGTTCTTGTGCCGTGCCCGACGGGCGAACGGCAGTCGCTGCAGCGCGACTTCGCGTGGCCGCGCCGCGCGTCCGAACAACCCGATATCGACCGGCTTCGCCTCCGGACACGCTTCCCAGAGCGTGGCAAGGGACCCCTCAACGTCACGCCGGTTCTCGGGAGTGTCCGCCTTCATTGCCAGACACACCGCGAAGACCGCCACGGGGATGTCATGAAGCGCAGTGCGATGCCGCTCCACGAACTCGCGCACGTCCTCGTGAAGGCGCCCGGCCTGCAGTGGAGTCCCGATCACGACAGCCCTGTAGCCCGCCAGGTTGTCTACTTCGCGCGCAGGCCGAACATCGACAGAGAGCCGGTCTGAAGCCAGAGCCTCAGCGACGGCGGCTGCCACTCCTCTTGTGGAGACTCCCCAAGCACCGTAAGTCACGAGCATCTTGCCGCTTCTCACCATATGACACCCTCCTCTGTCTCAGCCTCTCAACTGGGCAATTGCCAACACTCATACGAAACCGCTCAGTCTCGTCCGGACGTGTTTGATCGGGGCGAGCCACCTTCGGTCGAACGCGCGAGCGCGACCGAAAGCGGGCGGGCTCCGCGCACCCTGTCGCCTCAGCACCGTGAGCCGCCCGGTCTTCTCATCGTGCTCCCCGCAGGAGGGCGCGTGATTCCCTCCTCTCAGGCGGGGTCCATGCCAGGAAACGACTGACGCACAGCCATAGACTACCAGCGTTTCTGCGCTCGGTCAAGCATATCGTCTGCTGAGATCAGAGTTCTGGCGTCCCCAAAGGGATTGACCGTGCCCTGCGGGCACGGTCCTGCCAAGGATGGCTGCTTCGCGGCCTGCATCTGCATGCGCGCCAAGCGTCGCTGATCAGCAGTCGAACCCGACGGAACGACAGTATCCGTCACGTACGAAGCACACGAAGCCCACCCGAGAGAGGGTGGGCTTCGTGTGTTTGGCGTCCCGTAGTGGACGCCATTCGAACTCCTCACCGCTCCCTGCGTGCGAAGCTGGGGGGGCGCTCGCGTGATGTCTCGGGCGGGCTAGAACATCTTCATGTAGACATGGCAGTAGGGCTGACGCCCCTCACGCGCGTAGTAGTCCTGGTGGTAGCCTTCAGCCGTCCAGAACTCTTCCGCGGGGAGCACCCTCGTCACGACATCGTACCCTTTGTCCCTGAGAACGCCGATCAGCCTCTCCGCCGTCTCCTTCTCCTCATCGCTGCGGTAGAAGACCGCTGACAGATACTGCTCACCCACGTCGGGACCCTGACCGTTCACCTGCGTGGGGTCGTGGATCTCGAAGAAGTAGCGGGCGAGTTCCTCGTAGGTGACCCTCTCAGGATCGTATGCTACCTCGACGGCCTCCAGGTGGCCCGTGGTGCCGGAGAGTACATCTTCGTAGGTGGGGTCTTCCTTGGACCCACCCATGTAGCCGGAGACCGCAGAGACCACGCCCTCCTTGCCCTCGAAGAGATGCTCCACACCCCAGAAACATCCTCCGGCGAAGTGGGCGAGCGCTGTAGCGACGGCCTTCTCGTCTGGCACGAAGACGAGGGAGATCGAGTTCACGCAGTGTCTGAGGTTCTTGTCCGTCAGCATCTCCCCCTCGAAAACGTGGCCCAGATGAGCACCGCAGTTGACGCACAGGATCTCAGTCCTCATCCCGTCCGCATCCGTCTCATGCCTCACCGCGCCCTCGATCTCGTCGTCGAAGCTCGGCCACCCGCATGATGACGCGAACTTGTCGCTCGATCGGTAGAGCGCCGCGTCGCAGCGCTTACAGTGATAGGTGCCCTTGTCGAAGTGCTCGTAGTACTCGCCTGTGAAAGGCAGCTCAGTCCCCTTGCAGACGATCACTGCCTGCTCCTCGGGCGTGAGTTTGCGGTACTCCCCACTGCTCATGCGCATCTCCTGTTCCCCCCAAGCGAGCCCGAAGACCAGCGGCCCGGCAAACAGGATGATTGTCGCCACCAGCTTGCGCATGGTCCTCTCCATGCCGAGACCACTTCGTGTACTCCCTGTTTAGACTCGCATGCGTTCGCTGGGATTCGAGGTTGACATCTTGGCAGCCGGCTTTCGCCGTCACGCGATTGGCCGTTGAGGCGTGGCGTTCATGTGCGCGCTCAACAACCGTGCCGGCAGTCGGACCCGGAGGGTTCTCAGCATCCACCGGGCACACGACAAGAAGGACCCCCATCGCGTGCCCCTCTTCATGTGGCGTCCCCTAGTGGACGCTATTCGAACTCTTGACTGGGGACCGGATTCGCCTCTCCTGGCGCTGGCAGCCGGTCCTCGTGCAGTGGCAAGCTCGTGACTCGGGTTCCCCCCCCGCGCCTGAGACGATCCGCGCCCAAGCGTGCTCCGAGGCGCCGACGGTTCCCTTCCACTGCAGTTCGAGCCAGGTACTTGGCCCCCGGCCGATTCCCCTTGCCACCTCGAGCCTGCCCAACTCCTGCACCTTTCAACTCCCACCACGCAAACAACGAGGCGGATGGCGACTGGAACCGCACCCGGCCCAACCCCGTCCGCCTCAGTACAACGTGATTGTGATGATACTACCTGATCAACACGAGCTTCGTCGACACCTCATCCGACCCGAGAGCAGCTCTACAGAAGTAGACGCCCGACGCGACCTGGCAGCCCGCGCCGTCGCGGCCGTCCCAAAACGTCTCGTGCAGTCCCTCGTTCCGCTCCTCGTCGTCCAGGAGAGTTCTCACGAGCCGCCCCGACGTGTCGTAGACCTGCAGGGTCACGCGCGAGGGTCTGAGCAGATCGAACGCGAGGGCGGTCCCTGCGCCGAACGGATTCGGCCGGTTCTGGTGCAGCTTCACAGCTACGCCGAAGTCGGCAGATCCGTTGTCGTCGACCCCCGTGGGGTCCTCATTGCTCGCGGCGACCGCGACGGCGTTCTCTCCCAGGACCGCGACAGCGACGTCCCAGTCGCCGTCCTGGTCGAAGTCCGCGCACGCCTGCCCCATTGGATCGTCTCCCACGTGGATCGACAGGGCACTCGTGAAGGTCGCGTCGTAGACTCCCTCCTTCGAGATAGCCACGTCGAGATCGTGATCGAAGTCGAAGTCGCCCGTGCACGCACGCCCGCCGGAGAGGCCGGCGGAGTAGAACTCCGGCCCCGCGAACGTCCCGTCGCCGTTGTTCAGGAACATCGCCAGCTTGTTTGAGTTCACGACGAATCCCGAGACGGCGATGTCCACATCTCCGTCGCCGTCGAAATCCTCGGCCAGAGGTGTTGTCGCGGTCCCCGAGGTCCCAGAGATGTCGATCGTCGGCCCAGTCACGAACCCGCCAGATCCGTCGTTCTCGAAGAGCTGGATGTAGCTCGCCGTGAAGTACAGATTGTGGTAGTTCTTGACGACCACGATGTCGGGGTACTCGTCCGTGCCGAAGCGACCAGCGGCGAGCCACGACGGCTTGATGTAGGCCCCGCTTGCGGAGTACGTCCCCGACTGCGCGAGGGCGCCCTTCCCATTGTTCACAAGGACGGTGAAGTTCCCCGAGTCGCGGTTGACGACAGCGACGTCGTTGGCGCCGTCGCCGTTCAGGTCCTCCGCGATGATGCCCCAAGGCGTCGAGCCGACCGGGTAGTTCGCCGGCGTGCCGAAGGTCCCGTCACCGTTGTTCAGGAGCACCGAAACGGTGTTGCTCGAGGAGTTGGAGGTGACAATGTCGGGGTAGATGTCTGGGTCCATAGTCGCGATCTTCACGGCCAGCGGAGCCAGGCCGACCGTGTACGAAGAGGCAGGTCCAAAGGTGCCGTCGCCGCTGTTCAGAAGCACCGAGACGGTCCCCGGGAACTCGTTGACAACGGCCAGATCAATCCAGCCGTCGCCGTTCAGATCCCCGGCGGCCACATCCCGAGGACTCGTACCCACCGTGTAGTACGCTGGTGCGTTGAACAGCACCTGCGCGGCGCCGTCGCCGGTGATAAGGAAGAGCGCGAGCGACGCCAGGCACAGGATGATCGCCCGTGCTCGAAAGCGCGTATCGCGTCCCATCACCTTCCCCCTTTCCTCCACCGCCGCTCCCAGGGCAGGATCGATCCTGGGTGAGGCGGGTTCCGGTGCACATGTTGCGGCCCGTGGCTCCTCATCGGTGAGATGTGTGGCCGCGGGCGTCCGGACGGCGACGACCGCCACCGCCCATTTCGGAGTCGTCATCTTCCGGGTCTTGACCGCTTGTCCGACCCGGAGGGCACAGAAGTAGATCCCCGAACCGACCGCAGGGCGTCCCTTGTCTCTCCCATCCCACACGATCGACGGCGAGGATCACTGGCAACCGTATTGACGACATGGCTGCCTTCTCTGTGCGGATGCGCTGACCGACAGAACGACTCATGGCACGGACTCGGCGGTCCGAGAGCGGTCGATGCAGTAGGACCATGTTGGTGAAAGGAAATGGGTGGGTCCCGCT
>JALGVU010000122.1 GCA_025774545.1 bacterium
TGCTCAGCTCGCCATCGCGCCTGGGGCCTCCCTAAGGGCCAGGGGAAGAGGCCACGTACGCGCTGCTTGCCTCGGGTTCGTGGGCCCACGGAAGGAGGGAGCGATGAGGAAGCCGCTACTCGTACTGCTCGTCGTCGTGATCGCACTTGTCGGTGCGGTCGCGGCTACGGCGCAGTACCAGGCGCGCAGGAGCGTGGTGGTCGTTGGGGGAGGTGTCATGGGCGGCGGCAGCTACGTTGCCCACGCGACAGCCGGCGAGACGTGTGTCGGCGCAATGAGTGGTCTCGGGCATACGGCACAGGCCGGATTCTGGTATCTCCCGGGGTGGGTGCTCACGGGCGTCGCGGACGAAAGCGACACTGTCCCTGCGGCGTACTGCCTGGCGCAGAACCACCCGAACCCGTTCAATCCGGCTACGACGATCCAGTTCGCGCTGCCGGAGCGCGCCCGGGTGACGTTGAGGCTCTACGACGCCGCCGGAAGAGAGATCAGGACGCTCTTGGACGGGGAGATGGACGCTGGGTATCACCGGACCACGATTGACGCATCGGAGCTTGCGAGCGGAGTGTACTTCTGTCGGATGGTGGCGGGGCGGTTCGTGGAGACGCGGAAACTGGTGTTGCTCAAGTAGGAGCGTGGATTCGCTTCCGGACGCGGGAGCATTGCCGGTGCCTCTGAAAGAAGGTCCGCGCTCTCTCCACACTGAGCCAGAGGCTCGAGGGCGTGAGGGCTCCAGAGGCAGCGCGAGGAGGTGGCGAGATGAGATGGATGATTGGCATCTGCGCTCTGTTTCTACTGACAGCGCTTCAGACAAGCGTGGCGGACGTGCCAGGGACGATGGCCTATCAGAGCATACTGCTGGATGAAGAGGGTGTTCCAGTGACCGACGGGGACTACGCCATCACCTTCCGGCTCTACCACGACGAAGTCGGCGGCGAGCCGTTCTGGGAGGAGGTGCAGTCGGTGGCTGTCCACGACGGGATTCTCAATGTGGTCCTGGGGGCGGTCTCCACTCTGCCGATTCCGATTCCGGGTCCAGACTGCTGGCTTGCGATGCAGGTCGGCGGCGAGTCTGAACTCGAGCCACGACTGGAGCTCACGTCCGTGCCCTACTCGTTCCGTGCGGCGGTGGCGGAGTCGCTTGCCGGCTTCGATCCGGTCGCCGGCGGCATCGGCGGCATCGGGGAACCAGGCTACGTTCCCGTCTTCTTCGATACCTTCACCGTGGTCAACTCGCTCATATACCAGGAAGAGGGAACGATCAGCATCCCGTGGCCACGCAAGAAGCTCGAGCCGGAGAGGAAGGAAGGTCATTCCAGTCCCGACAGGGGCTCCGGAACGAGGCTCTACGTGTCCGACACAGACGGACAGACCATTCAGGCGGATCTGCAGGAGACGGACGACCTCGAGGATTTCAGGTCAGCGATCTTCGGCTACCGCACGAGGGCGGTCCCGAATCCTGGTGCCGGGTACGGTGTCTCGCAAACGAACAACGCCATCACCGGCTACAACTACTGGGGAGACGAGCACACCTTTGGCATCGCCGGCTATTGCTTCAACGACTTCACGAGGACCGGAGGTGTTCTCGGCTCGAACACGTTCGGAGACTACTGGGGGGCCCTGGGGTACAAAGATGAGAACAGCGACACCTGGGGAGTCTACACGCCGGACGCTGTCTACGTAGGCGGTAGCGTACGCATCGGGACGGGAGCACTCGGCCGCTCGGACGATCAGCTGCTGGTCGATGGCTCGATCAACAGCCTTTCCGGAGGTTACAGGTTCCCTGACGGGACCCTCCAGGTTACGGCTGCCGGCGGAGATCTGTCCTTGCCGATCGATGCTCGCGGCTGCGTTCCGGGGTTCGCCTTCACCGTCGTGAACACCTGCGATGTCGCCATCAGAGGCGTCACCTGGGCGGAGACCGACGTCGCGGGTGTGTTCGGGCAGGCGGACCTGGGAGCTGCCAAGGGGGTCTACGGCAGGCACGGGGCGTCCGGGGAATCCTACGGGTACCTCGGGGGGGTGTCCACGGGCGCGTACGGATACACCGAGGGCAGCCACGGAGTGCACGGCCAGCACCTGAACGGGAACGAGGGCGTGCTGGGTGGCGGCAACTTCGGCGCCCGCGGCACGCACAGCGGCGGCAATGTGGGCGTGCTCGGAGGAAGCAGCAATGGCGCGCGGGGCACGAACGTGAACGGCAACGAGGGCGCTCTCGGCAACGACAGCTACGGGGTGAGGGGTGTGGCCGCCACATCCAATAGCTACGGCGGATTCTTCAGCAACACGGCGGATGGTCATCACGATCTGGTGCTCGGTGGCTCCGTCGGCACGATCGACAGCGATCCGGACGTCGTCGACAGCGACCTGTTGCTGGCCAGCGACGACGATGTCCGCATCATCCTCGACGAAGACGGCGTCGGTGATGTGAACGCGGTCTTCAGAATCTTCAAGACGACGACGTCGGACATCCTCTTTACTGTGAGCGATGAGTCCGCTGTGCTGCGGCGAAACCTGGTGCTCAAGAGTGAGACCACGGGTGCGACCATCCTGGAGCTCGGCGAGGGACTCGACTACGCAGAGGGCTTCGACGTCTCGGAGAAGAGCGACGTCCGGCCGGGTATGGTCCTCGCGATCGACGCCGGCAACCCGGGCAAACTCGCGATCAGTGACGTCTCCTATGACACGAAGGTCGCGGGCATCGTCGCCGGCGCCAACGGTTTGGGTTCCGGTGTCCGCCTGGGCCCAGACGAGTTCGACTTCGATGTCGCGCTCGCGGGCCGCGTCTACTGCTTCGTCGACGCGTCCCACGCAGCCGTCGAGCCGGGGGACCTCCTGACCACGAGTTCGACACCCGGGTACGCCATGAGGGTGACCGACCACCATCGGGCACGAGGCGCCATCCTCGGAAAGGCAATGGAGAGCCTGGAGAAGGGACGAAGGGGGCAGATCCTCGTTCTCGTGACCCTGCAGTGACGGAGGTGACGATCATGAAGACCAGACTCATCGCGGTCGTGATCGTCTCCGTGCTGACCTGCGGACTCGGGTCGACTGTCCGGGCGCAGGTGGTTACGGAGGACGAGGCACGAATCATGGCGGAGAACTGGGTTCAGTACATCATCGGTATCAAGGGCAGCTGGGGCGGCGCCGAGTCTGCCCACGTTGAGGGAGTTGAGGCGTTCCGGCGCGGTGACCGCGTGCTCGGTTTCTTCTGTCGCGTGCGTCCTGCCGGTGACGTCGTGGTGTCGCTCCGGAGGGAACTGACTCCGGTCAAGTCCCACTCCTCAACATGTTCGCTCGACCCCTCTCTGGACGATGGGATCACTGACTACGTGAAGATCGGAATGGAACGGGTCCTCGATGCAATCGAGGCCCGACTCGGACCGGTGGAGCACGTGTCGACTGCGGACCTCGAGAGTATCCTGGAGATGAGCTTCCGCCAGACGTGGGAGGATCTCGAAGGAGGCGCGTTGAGGACCGACTACCAGGAAGGCGGCGTCCTGCTCACGTCGGCGTGGGCGCAGGGCTCCCCGTACAACGATCAGTGTCCGCCGCCCCCCTCTGATGACGACTGCACTGAACCTCGCTGCTCTGTCGGCTGTGTGGCCGTCGGCGGGGCACAGGTCATGCGCTACTGGAACTGGCCTCCTTACGGAGAGGACAGCCCGCACAACATCCTCTTCGATTGGCCGAACATGCCAGACCAGCTCGACGGCAGCTCCCCACCAGCGCAGGTCGGTGCCGTCGCCGAACTGTGTCACCTGGTCGGGGTGGGTTGCGGAATGGACTACTGCGACGGAGACGGATGCGCTTCGGGAGCGTCCTTCTCTTCCTGTTGGGGCTGCGCAGATCTCCTGGACACCTTCGAGGACCACTATCGATACAGCGACAACGCCGACGACCACGATCGCGACGACTTCAGCGCTTCCGGGTGGTTCGGGATGATCAAGTACGACCTCAACCGAAACCGACCGATTCCCTATGCGATCCCGGGACACGTGGTCGTAGTCGATGGCTGGCAGGAGATCGCCGGCGACCCCATCGTCATGGAGTATCACATCAACTACGGCTGGGGCAGCAGCGGGAACTGCGGCGGCATCTGCAACAGGTGGTACGCGCTGGATGGGATCCACGGCGGCAATCCCGATGAGGAGATACTGCTGGAGGGCATCTACCCGGACAAGGCACTCGGGCCCGACCTGATTGGCGCGTACTCCCTGAATACTTCGTTTCCGTACCGCTACTTCGACCGAGACGCGCTCGGGCTGGGCGGCGGAGCCGTCTTCCAGAGCGGTCAGAAGCTCCAGTTCCTACCGGACGTCGTCGTATCCGGCTCCGCGTGGGGTGCGGTGCGTTTCAACGGCTCGTCAGGCCTGACCACGGTGCTCTTCACGAGGGGAGACAAGACGGCCGGAGTGAAGATCCACGACGGCGCGATTCAGGTGCATGAAGGCGGGGGCATCAGGTTCGACTGACCTCCCATCTCGCCGAGGAGCGTGAGTGAGCCCGCGCCAACTGCCGCGGGGCCTCCCGGAATCGACCGGTTGTCTCGACCACGCCGGTCTGCACAGGGTCGACCGAGTTCCCTGGCGCAGGTCACCGATCGGGTTCCGGACGGGAGTCCACATCAATTGAAGGGAGCGCCCATGGGACAGCCGTCCTCGTACCGAAGGAGGAGCAGACTCGCAACGTCGCAGGGCTTGATCAGGAGGGTATCCATGCGTCGTCACAGCGTGGTCGCAGTGCTGTGTGCCGCCTTGCTCGCAGTGGTGGCCGCAGTGAGTGCCAACGCGCAGTGCTTCGTGCCGTCCGCGCAGTACCCTCACATCCAGGACGCAGTCGACGCCGGCTGCACAGACATCGTCCTCACAGCCGCCTACTACAACGCGCCTCGGGACAGGAACATCGAGTACCCGACAACGGGTCCGGCCCTCGTCATCCGATCCCAAGGCAGCGACCCGAACGACTGCATCATCGATTGTGGCGGGGTCGTCCGTGGGTTCACCTTCGATGGCGCGGTCCCGGGTTGTGAGCTTCATGGAGTGACGATCTACAATGGCTGGAGGATCCGCGGTGGCGGCATCCTCGTCAGAGAGTGCTCCCCGTTGATCCGGAACTGCATCCTTCTGGAGAACCGGTCCCGGGATGAGGGCGGTGGGATGCTCGTCTGGACCGCCGCGCCGACGGTCGTCTCGTGCATCTTCCGGGAGAACGACGCGGGAGCCCAAGGGGGAGGGCTCTGTGCCTACGAGGATTCCCCTCTCGCGCTCGACACCTGTATCTTCGCCTGGAACGAGGCGCAGTCGGAAAGCCGGGGCGGGGCAGGGATCTACTCCGGGTACTCCGATATCGAGCTCAGCTCCTGCGCCTTCTACGAGAACTGGACGCCGGACTGCGGCGGCGGGATGACCTGCGAGGGGGGTAGTCCCGTTCTTCAGAACTGCACGTTCCTTCGCAACGGAGCCTACTACGGGCAGTCTGTCTCCGGGGGCGGGATCGCGCTCCTCGGTGACGCCGATGCCACGATAGACAACACCATCATCGCGTACAGCGTCGAGGGCGCGGCCGTGGCCTGTGAGCCTCCCAACAGCAGCGCGACCCTCACGTGCTGCGATCTCTGGGCCAACGAGGGCGGCGACTGGATAGGATGCATCGCGGGTCAGGGCTCGCTCTCGTACGGGAACATCACGGAGGATCCGCTCTTCTGCACCCTCTTCCCGCACCCACCAGACTGGGACTTCAGCATCAACACAGCTTCCCCATGCGCACCGTTCTCACCTCCCAATCCGCAATGCGATCTGATTGGCTCCCACATCGCACGGGAATGCGATCAGTGCAGCGTGCAGATTGAGTACGATCCTGCCAACGTGACCGGATTCATCAGCGCTCAGTCCTTCGTGCTGGCGCAGTCATTCACCCCACCGCCGACCGATCCGTTCATTCTCGAGGGCGTCGAGGTACGTGTCACGGCAGGCGACCCCATGGATGTGACCGTCTACATCCAGGACGATCCGACCGACTCCCCGGGAACCGTCTACGCGCAGGTGACGAGATCGATCCAGGGCTCCGAGTTCTTCCACTTCCCGCTCCCGAACGCCCAGAAGTTCATTCCCCTCGCGTTCGTCGATTACTTCATCCGCGTGGAGGGCACCCCCGCCGACGCGCCCACCTGGTCCTTCGGATATGAGACTCCTTACTTAGGAGGAAGCGCATGGGTGGACGGGGATTCCGCGAACTACGATCTTCTGTTCCGCGTTTGCGGTCAGGGCATCGTGTCGGTTCCGGAGAATGAACCGGTGTCCGCGGGGGCGAGATTCGTCGGAATCGGACCCAACCCGTTCGCCGCGTCGACGTCGATCCGATACGCACTGCCGGAGGCGACAGAAGTACAGATCTCGATCTACAACCTCGCGGGTCGGAAGGTGCGGAGCCTGGTCGACCAGCATCAGGCACCTGGCTCCAGAGCGATAGACTGGAACGGCAGGAGCGACACGGGTGTCAAGGTCGCGGCC
Source organism: bacterium (assembly GCA_025774545.1). Lineage (GTDB taxonomy): Bacteria > Joyebacterota > Joyebacteria > Joyebacterales > Joyebacteraceae > JALGVU01. Next base: position 6,513 of record JALGVU010000122.1, read on the forward strand.
GGGGTCTACCTCTGCAAGCTCGAGACGGCCCGTGGCACGGACACCAGGATGATGACTGTGCTCCGGTAGAGGCCTCTCCGTCAGCAACACCTGCGACGGCGCAAGCGCCACACCAGTCCAGGGTACGTGCCCACGAGCGACCTCGTCTTCCGCGAGAACGGACACGCGGAAGGCGAGGTCGACGTGCTGGATCTGGGGAGGCGATGAGCGTCGCGGCCGGGAGATCTGCGGCGAGGAGAACTCACGCCGGCAGCGGACCCGTGGGCTTGGCGGGGCGCGTGCGACGGAGGCGGAAGCGGGACGGCCGCCTCCGTTTCCCCCCGGGCCTTCCGCGGTCGATGTCGCGAGCCTTGGAGACGATGGACTCCCTGAGGCTCGCCGGCGGCGCGGTCTCGCCGCCAGCGCCCAGGGCGAGGTGAACCTCGCGCAGCTCCTCGTAGTAGACGCGCGCTTCCGGACGAGTGTCCAGATAGCGGCGCAGCTCCGCGGTCTCCTCTCGGGAGAGGACACCGTCGATCGCGCCGTTCATGAGCTCAGTCGCTCTCTCGTCGATCATCGTTCGAAGCCCCCTTTGGTCAGTACATCTCTCAGCTGGTGTCGCGCGGTGAAGAGCCGGGACTTTACCGTCTTCTCGGGGATCCTCAGGACATCGCTGATCTCCCTGTACGGAAGCTCGAGGAAGTACTTGAGCACGACCACGATGCGGTAGTCCGGCTTCAGGTGCATGAGGGCCGCGTTGACCTGCTCGCTCCTCTCGCCCTCGATCGCGCCATCCGACGCCGTCCTCGTGACGACGCCGATCTCCCTGTCGACCGCCACCTCGCGGCTCCGTCTCCTCAGGTGACTGATCGATTCGTTCACCGTGATCCGGTAGACCCAGCTGAAGAAGCGGTACCGTGGGTCGTACCTGTCGATCGCCTTGAAGACCTTGAGGAAGACCGTCTGGGCGATGTCGGCCGCGTCGTCGTTGTCCTTGACGATTCCCAGGGCGACGTTGAAGATGGGCCGCTCGTACTTCGCGACGAGAGACTCGAAGGCGGCGATGTTCCCCAGCGCGGCCTTGAGGGCAAGCTGCGCGTCCCGCTCCACCGCCCTGATCCTCGACGTGGTCGTCCGATGCTGCCGCATCCTCTCCCTGAACGATGGCCGGAGCGACGAGCTCGCGTGGCGCACCGCTCGCACCGCGGCGAGTATCCCGCTGTCACTGGAACTGGACGCTGCGTGCTGGACACCCGACATCGTTCTCCCGTCGTTGCGAAGGG
>JALGVU010000421.1 GCA_025774545.1 bacterium
CGATCGACCTCGCGTTCGTGATCACTGGGACCTCTGAGGAGACGGACTGGGGCGACGCCCCCGACCCGACCTACCCGACCCTCGCCTCGAGCAACGGCGCCGTCCACGCGATCGTCCCAGGCGTGCACTTGGGCGCGCTCATCGACGCCGAGACCGACGGTCTCCCGGACCCGGCCGCGCTCGGTGACGACAACGACAATCTCCCCGACGAGGACGGCGTGATCTTCATGTCGGGGGTGAACGCCGGCGGGCTGACCACGATCAACGTCGTGGCCTCGGTGCCGGGATCCCTGAGCGCGTGGATCGACTACGGCGGCGATGAGAGCTGGGCGGAGCCCGGCGATCAGATCTACGCATCGGAGCCGCTCGACGCGGGCCCGAACCTGCTCACGTTCCCGATCCCGATCGATGCTGCGCCCGGTCAGACCTTCGCCCGGTTCCGCTTCAGCACGGAAGGTGGGCTCACGTACACCGGCGTCGCCCTCGACGGCGAGGTCGAGGACTACGAGGTCGAGATCGAGGGCACGGTGGTCGACTGGGGCGACGCGCCCGAGCCCGACTACCCGGTGACGCTTGCGAACGACGGCGCGTACCACGAGGTCGACTCGGAGATCTTGATGGGCCTCCTCATCGACGGGGAGCCCGACGGCCAGCCCGATCCCAATGCCCTCGGAGACGACGCGGCCTATCTGGACGACGAGGACGGCGTCGTCTTCACGTCACCGCTCGTCCGTGGACAGACGGCCTCCGTCGACGTCTACGTGACGGCGCCCGGACGCATCAACGCCTGGATCGACTTCCGGAGCAGCGGGTGGGGCAACACTGGGGAACAGATCATCGTCAACGGCCAGGTCTACGCGGGCAAGAACTCGTTCACCTTCAGTGTCCCCACGAACGCCCAGGAGCGCACGACGTTCGCACGGTTCCGGTACAGGACGTCCGCCTGGCCGTTGAGCTACACCGGCGGAGCCAACGACGGCGAGGTCGAGGACTACGAGGTGCTCGTTCAGGCCACGAGCGGCGATCCCGATTGGGGCGACGCGCCCGACTCCTATGACACGCGCGAGCAGCACGACGGCCCGAGTCACGACATCGCGCCCGGGTTCCATCTCGGCGCGCTCATCGACGGGGAAAACGACGGTCTTCCCGATCCGAACGCCCTCGGAGATGACACCCACAACCTCGACGACGAGGACGGCGTGACGTTCGTGACACCGCTCTTTCCGGGGGAAGAGGCAACGATCGAGGTGGTCTCGTCCGCGATCGGCTACCTCGCAGGCTGGATCGACTTCGACGGCGGCGGGACCTGGAGCGGCGGCGGGAACCGGCTCTTCCGACGAGAGCAGCTCTATCCAGGTACGAACACGATCACGTTCGATGTGCCCGCCGACGCCGTCCCCGGGACGACCTTCGCGCGGTTCCGACTCCATACGGAGCAGGACCAAGAAGAGGTCGAGCCCACAGGCTCGATGGACAACGGCGAGGTCGAGGACTACCAGGTTGAGATCATCGCCCACGAGATCGACTGGGGCGACGCACCCGATCCGACCTATCCGACGTTGGCGGCGAGCAGCGGCGCGAGCCACTCGATCGTGCCCGGCGTCCACCTGGGAGCGATCGTTGACATCGATCTCGACGGACAGCCGGATCCCAACGCGCTCGGCGATGACAACGACGGCGGGCCGGACGAGGACGGCGTCGTCTTCACATCGATGCTCGTCGCTGGGGGCACTGCGACGGTCGACGTCACGGCGACGGTGCCGGGCTTCCTCGACGCATGGATCGACTTCGGCGACGACGGCAGCTGGGCCGAGCCCGGCGACCAGGTCTTCGCAGCCGAGCCGCTCGCGGCGGGCGTGAACGCGCTCACGTTCGCCGTGCCGCCCGACGCTTCGATCGACCCAACATACGCACGATTCCGGTTCAGCACGACAGGCGGCCTGCCGTTCGACGGTCCGGCGGACGACGGCGAGGTCGAGGACTACATCGTGACGATCTGGCCTCATGACGAGCACAAGTGGCTCCAGCGCCCTGATCTCACTGATGAGGGCATCGACGTGTCCACCACCGAGATCTTCGTAGTCGCCGACGACTTCCGCTGCGAGGAACCGGGTCTCATCACGCGCATCCAGGTCTGGGGATCGTGGCGCATGGACGACGTCCCATCGTCTCCGGACCTCTTCCGCTGTAGGCTCGGGATCTACTCCGACATCCCGGCGGACGTGAGCCCGACGGGCTACAGCATACCGGGCGATCTCCTGTGGGAGCGCGAGATCGACTCGCCCGACCAGTACTCGTACGGTGTCTGGGCCGACGGATTGAGTGAGGGGTGGCTGGATCCG
>JALGVU010000014.1 GCA_025774545.1 bacterium
ACTGGGTGCCGTCTTCGGGAGCTTCCTGAACGTCGTCATCCATCGGATGCCGCGGGGGCGGTCGATCGTCAATCCGCCTTCGGCCTGCCCCCGCTGCAAGGTCCCGATTCAGCGACGGGACAACGTCCCGATCCTGAGCTACCTCGCCCTGAGGGGCAGGTGCCGGAGCTGCGGCTCGAGGATCTCGGCCCGTTACCCCGTGGTCGAGATTCTCGCCGGCGTCATCCCGGTCCTCATCTACGGTACCTACGGGTTCGGCAGGGAGCTCGCCCTCTACTGGCCTCTCTGCTACGTGCTCCTGTGCCTGTCGTTCATCGACCTCGACCACCGCATCATTCCCGACAGGATTACCCTGCCCGGCATCGCCGCGGGGCTCGTGCTGGCGCCGATCCTCGGACTCACGACCTTCGCAGGATCACTCGCCGGCGCGGCGGCGGGCGGGGGCGTCCTCTATCTCATCGCCATACTCGGCGCGGCCGTCTACCGGAAGGAGAGCATGGGCGGGGGCGACATCAAGCTCGCCGCCATGCTCGGCGCCTTCCTGGGATGGCAGACGGTCCTGCTTCTCCTCTTCGTGGCGTTCCTCCTGGGGGCGGTCGCGGGCATCGTGGCCATGGCGAACAAGGGGCGCGGGTGGGATCGCACCCTTCCCTTCGGACCCTTCATCGCCATCGGGGCCTTCGTCTCGACCGTCTGGGGAGACGCGGCGCTCGGGTGGTACCTCGCCCTCCTGGGCTGATTCGCCCTCTCACCTGAGAAGGCGCGCGCACCGACACGGCGGGTCACCGCTCCTGGTGGGGCGGAGGCCGCGCGGGGCGCTCGTGCGTCCGTGGAGGCCTGGGATTCCCCGATGGATGGAGGCCGCGCGAAGGCCACGGGTTCCTGTTCCTCGATAGCGCGTGCATTCGCGGAGGCCACGGATTCCACGGTGTCCGCTGCACACGCGCGGGGGCAGCCGGGAGCGAGGCGCGTCACCGTGCGTGCGGCGGATCGTCGCGTGGCGTCCCGCCGGCCGTCCGGCGCGTCGTCCCGTGGGCGCGCTCCTCCGCGACGCCCTCTGCTGCGCAGGCCCCCGAGGCGAGGCCCCAAAGAAGAAGACCCCCGCGTCACTCGCGGAGGCCGTGGGTTCGTTGTTCCGATCGTCGGTCGTCTCGGGCCGCGGGGACGGGCGGCGCCTCTAGGGGCAGCTGGCGACCTCCCGCCAGCGCAGCTGGACGTATCTCCCGGTGTGGAACAACTCGATGAACGAGGGTGGCGCCATCTCCTGGAGTCTCTGGTCGTAGTGGTAGTTCTTGGAGTAGCCGGTGAGGATGATCATCTCGTCGCCGTCCCAGTAGCCCGTACCGACCGGGCCCCGGAAGTCCTGAACGATCGAACCGTGTACCGAGAGCGAGCCTCTCGGAGTGCCGGTGTTCCAGTTCTCGACTCGGAAGGTGTTGTTGATGGCGATCATGGCGGCGTGGATGACGCAGTCGTCGCCATTGGCGTCGTTGTTCACGACGTTGATGTCCGCGCCTGAGATGAGGCCCAAGATGTCGTCGCAGCCTTCGCGCGGTCCGCTTTCGTCGCTGTCGCGATACACGATGTCGTCCACGATCTCGATGTGCCCACCTGAGACGAGGGTCACCTCGCCGTCGAGAACTCCGGAGACCTGGAGCGTGCCGTTGACGTAGACGACGCCGTTGATGGTCGAGAGGTCGACGTCGTTCCAGGGCTTCGGCTGCGTGCTGTCCTTGCGGTAGCTGAGGTACCCGTACATCGGGCTTCCATCGACCTCGTCCGGGCGGCCCAGGACGCACTCGTAGTTGCCGTTGAGCGAGATGCCGCCGTCGCCGGCCAGGTCCCTCAGGTCGTGAAGGACGCTGTGCGACGGAAACGGAATCTCGGTGACGCCAAGCTCGTAGCCCTCCGCGAAGGTCGGGTTGTCGTGAGGCGCGTTGTGTGGGGCGGCCGATTCCAGGTGGTCGGACGCCGATCCGTTGTAGTAGAGGAACATCGGGTCGTGCGAGTGGGCAGGATCGTCTGGACCCCCATACGCGCTCTGGATGGCGCCCAGGAACGTCGGGTCGCCCCAGATGCTGACCTGGTCGTTCGTGAAGAGCGGACCGTCGATGAGGTCGGCGCTGCCGAACCAGAGCGGGTTCCCGCCACCCGGCATGTGCTCGCGATTCGTGTAGTAGACGAAGCTGGCATATGTGCCGGTTGCCACGTCCGCCTCCAGCGCCCGCTGGTGCCCCTCGACGTCGCCGCTCGACGCGATGGTGTAGATCCACCGCGACGACCCCGGATTGAGCGCGTCGGGCTCGATCGAGACGGTGTAGGTTCCGCCCCCGAGGGTGTCCGGCGCCGGGCCGAACGGATGGAAGGTCGTGAGGCTGTCCGGAGGGATCTCCTGTGCTTCGAGCCAGGCCTTCGCGGTCGAGAGGCCTGATTCCGCCAGGTAGAGCGCCCTCGAGCGACACTCCCGGTGATGAGCGAGGCTCGCGTCCTGCGCCGAGATCTGGTAGATGCTCAGACACAGGATCAGCAGAACTGCGGTGAGCATCGTGACGATGACGAGGGTCGACCCTTCGTCGTTCGTTGCGGCAACGAGCGCCTTCTGAAGCCGTATTGGTAGTCTCATGGTCGGTTCTTCCGTGCTTTGGGCCTTGTCTCTTCCGGTCGCTGGAAGGTCGGCGGCTCACGCTCGCCGGACCGGTCCCGTAGCAGTTCGCCGGCGGTCCCTCCTCTGCGCTCCCTACGGCCATTGATGCGGGCCCCCGGTCGGGGCGCGCGGACGTCCCCGCGATCGCCTTCCTCCGCGCCTCTCCTACGCGCCGACGAGCGTCGTGATCGCGACGCTGTCCCTCGGCGCCGCGGACGGCCAGGTGAGCTTCACCTCGACCATCTTCGCGTAGACCGAATCGCCCGGGCTCGACCAGGAGATCGGTACGACCGCCCACTCGAGGTTTCCGAGGACGTCATTACTGACATCGGCGTCGCCCCACGTGTTGACGACGATGCTGGGGTCGGTCGGGTGGGCGCCCGGATCCAGATTGACGCTCTGTACATCGGCATCGCTTCCGGCCGAACCGTACCCCGCGGCCATGAGCTGCTCCACCTTGCGCTCGACGAGCCTCAGGGCCATCCGCTTCTCGCCGCGGTGCGCGGCGAGCACCCTGCCGGAGACCAGGGAATTGAAGATGGGTACGATCACCATGCCCAGCACGACAACGGAAACCAGGATCTCCACGAGGCTGACACCCGCAGCGCTGCCGGGCCCCCTGAGCGGCGACGCGAGTCGATGACGGCTCACGCGTCGAGCTCCCGTTGACCCGTTCCGCCGAACGAAGATCCTCATCGTACGTTCCTCCATCTCGTTCGTGCCTGCTCGTGTGAGGTCAGTTCCTGCACCGGATCGTCGACGACATCAGGATCGCCTGGTCGTCGCTGGCACAGGCCGTGCCCCTCTCGTCCTTCAGCAGGACGTCGATGTTTACCGTCTTGCCGTCGCTGCTCGAGAACCCGAGCGACTCGGCCGTGTTCACGAGAGCGGTTCCCGCCATGTTTCGCATCACGCCCTGATCGTCGACGTAGTAGATCGCCACCAGACTGTCGACGCTGCCCGTCCAGAAGAAGACCCGCAGCGAGTCGCCGTCGCCGTCGATCACGACGTCGCTCGCACCCCTGACGGAGCGAGCCATCGCCTCCATCGCCGCCGAGGCCTCCTGCTGCAGACGCGCCATCGTCGCCGTGCCCTCCCACGAGCGTGTCGTGCCGAGGTACGTCGTGATTCCGGCAGCGAGCACCGCCACCGTGACACCCATCGCGACGATCAGCTCGGTGATCGTGAATCCGCGGTGACTCCGCATGGGGCGAAGGGCACGAGGGCCGATGCGCCCGGCTGCGCGCGTGACTCCGTGCTGTCTGTGCGTTCTCACGGCGTCCATCTACGAGACCTCGTTCCAGTTGAGCCTGCTGTAGTGTCCCGTCAGAAAGTAGCCCGGCGGCTGCGTCGCGTCGAACCGTCTGTCGTAGTGGTAGTTCTTCGCGTACCCCGTCCTGATGACGACGTCACCGCCCGACAGATAGCCGGTTCCCACGGCACCCCGGAACTTCTGGATGATCCCCCCGTGGACCGTCAGGGCGCCGCGAGGTCCTCCGGCGCTGTAGTACTCCGCCATGAACGAGGTATCGAGGGCCATCAAGTGACCGTGGATGTTGCAGTCGTTCCTGTTGGCCACGTTGTCCCTGATGACGATGTCGTTCTGCGACACGAGCCCCAGGAGGTCGTCGCACCCCGCGTTCGGGCCGTTCACGGGGTCGGCGTCCCGGTAGACGAGGTCGTCCATGATGTACGCGGAACCGCCGCAGGCGAGCGTCAGGCAGCCGTCGAGCACGCCCTCGACCTTGATGTCGCCGGTGGCGAAGACCACGCCGTTCGTGTCGGAGATCTTGACGTCGTTCCACAGGCCGTTGGTCCGCTTGCGGTAGCTCAGGTATCCGTACATCGGGGTACCGTTGTTGTCCCTCCCGAGCTCGACCTCGTAGTTCCCCGTGAGGTAGATCCCGCCGTTCTGGGCGAGGGTCTCGAGGTCGTCGACGTACTCGGGGAGATCGATCGCCGTGGTCCCAAGCTCGAAGCCGTCCTGGAAGACGGGCTCGTCGTACGGCGCGTTGCTCGCTTCGGCCGACTCGAGGTGGTTCCAGAAGTCGCCGTTGTAGTACATGAAGGCCGGGTTGTTGTTGGGGCCCGGATCGTCCGGGCCGCCCCAGGCGCTCGTCAGCCTTCCTCCAAACTGAGGGTCGCCGAACAGGTGGAGCTGGCCGTTCGTGTGCGCCGGGCCGTCGAGGAGGTCGGCCGAGCAGAACCAGACGGGCGTGTTCGAGTTGGGAAGATGCTCATCGTCCGTGAAGTAGATGAACTGGGCGAACGACTGCGTTCCGACGGTGAGGCTCAGGGCGCGCGTCTTGTCTCCGACCGAGCCCAGGGAGGTGATCGTGTACCGCTTCCTGCTCCCGACGAGGTTCCCCGCGTCGGGGATGATCGAGACGCGATAGAGTCCGCAGTCGAGGGTGTCCGGCGTCACGCCGAACGGCGCGATCGGGCTTAAGCCCGGGGGCGGATTGTCCTGCGCCTCGAGCCAGGTGAGCGCCCGCGCCAGTCCCGCCTCCGCCACGTAGAGCGCCTGCGAGCTGTCCTCGTTCTTCGCCGCGAGGCTCGCGTCCTGCGCCCCGAACTGAAGGGCCGAGGCCGAGAGAATCAGCATCAGGAAGGTGAGGATCAGGACGGTGGGGAGGGCGGATCCTGACTGGTTGCTCAGCAATAGCGGCGTCCTGCTCATGCTCGACGCCTCCCTTCTGGTCGTGATGGTCGCGCGGTGTGGGGAGGGCCGCCCCCGCACCTTCAGCGCCCAGGCCTGCAGGCGCTCCACGCGTACCGACGATGCACAGATTGTGCCACTTCTCAAGTATTACAGAGAAGGAGGGGCTGCAAGTGGTGCCAGGTGGCGGGCCATCTGGTTAATGAGGTCTCGGTCAGGAATTCCGAGGTATCAGTCGATGCTTGGGGCGTGCATGTGGGTGTGGCGCGCATGACGAAGCCCGCCCTCGCGGGCGGGCCTCAATCGACGGTGAGCTGGTGCGGGGGACGTGAGCTGGTGCGGCTTTCAGGAAGGGACTACCACCCTTGCGGAGCCGGAAACGACCCGATCCCGATGAGCTCGCTCGGATCCTCGCCGAGGGTCTCGACCGAGTAGCCCTTGTCGAGGACGAAGTGGATCGTGTCGCCCTCGCGGAGGACGTGGGACTCGTCTCCGACAGTGATTCTCGTCATGCCTCGTATGTTCAGGATGACGGCCTCGCCGAGTCCCGGGGGACGCGTGGCGCTGTCACCCGGCGCTCCCTCGGCGCGGAAGACGCGCATCGTCGCCCACGGGGGAGAGCCGGTAATCTGCTCCATATCGATCACCCGGCCGCACGTATCGCAGAGGAAGATCTTGCTGCGCTCGTCCAGTCGCGTCACCACGGCAGGTGGAGCCTCGCGCTCCTCGACGAAGTGCGCCGACCGTTCCTCGAGCGCCCCGGCGATCCGCTGAAGCGCGCCGATGGTCGGAGAGGTCTTCCCTCGTTCGATCTCAGAGATGTGTGTGGCCGACATGCCGGACCTGACGGCCACCTGCTTCAGGGTCAGGTCCCGCCTGAACCGTGCCAACTTCATCCGACGTCCCACTTCGTCCTTGGTTGGCATGCTTGAGCACCTCCTGGTGTGCGGCTCCGCCACGTTCGGCCGTCGTGTCGATCGGTTCCTAGATCGTGAAGAGCGTCGGCGAGACGAAGAACGACATGATCTCGGCTTCTTCCTCGCCGATGTTCTCGGACACGAAGCCGTCGTCGATCTGCAGCTGGACCGTGTCGCCCTCGCGGAGGACGGAGGACTCGCCGCTACCCGCCGTCACCCGAACCATGCCCCTCAGGCACAGGAGGACGATCTCAGCGATCATGGGTGTGATGCTCTTCCTCTCACCGGGGGCGACCGTCCTCAGGTAGGCCTGCATGCACCCGGAAGGAAGGCCCGGACTCAGGACCTCGACGGAGATCGGGCTTCCGTCCCGGTCGGCAGAGTAGAACCTGCATCTGTCCTCGGCCCTCGTGAGCTTCACACGAGGCAGGTTGTCCTCGCGCACGAAGTGGGACGGGTTCTCCCCGAGCGCCTTGGAGATCCGCTGGAGAGCGCCGATGGTGGGGGACGTCTTCCCCCGCTCGACCTCCGAGATGTGCGTCGCGGACATGCCGCAGCGCGCCGCCACCTCCTTCAGGGTCATGTTCCGCTCGAAGCGGGCCGTTCTGAGTCTGCGACCGAGCTCTTCCTTCGTCGGCATGGGGCGGGAGTCCTTTCCGATGCTGCTCGTCTCTAGTTCGCGCGGGAGTGCTGCTGCCCTCTCTCCTGTGGACCCGGGGCACCGCGATCGGGCCGGCTCGTGCCGTTCGCGGCGTCAGGCGCCGCTTCCCCTTTCCTGACCGTCCAGCCACCCATCCTACCGGTAATTCCGGTCGAGTCAAGCAGTTTGCCTGAATCGGGGGGGGTACCCGCGCTAAGGCTTGATTCAAACGGGAGTTGTGGCATCGGACGCGGACGCGCCGCGGCCGTGGGCAGTGATCGCATGCACACTCAGTCGGGGTCGGCGCGCAGCGCCCGCCGTACACGACTGAGCGGTCAGCCACCGTCGGTGTCTGATGGCACCGCGCCGCCTACCAGCCCAGTGAGGGCGCGAAGGCCCCCACGCCCACGAGTTCGGACGGCTCGTCGCCGACGACCTCGACGGTGTAGCCGCCGGTCGGCGGGAACTGGATCGTGTCGCCCGCCCTCAGGACGTACGACTCGTTCCCGACGGTGATCTTCGCCGCGCCCTTGACATTGAGAATGACGACCTCCCCGAGCCTCGGGGGACGGGTCACTTTCTCACCGGGCTCGTTCATCGTGCGAAACAGCCGGAGGGTCGCCCACGGAGGGTCGGCATTCAGACGTTCCATCTGGTGAACGGCGGTTCCCTCCGTGTCGCAGATGTACACGGTCGCGCGCTGGTCCCTCCGCGTCAGGACCGCGAGCGACGCGTCGCGCTCCTCGACGAAGTGCGCCGGCCGCTCCCCGAGCGCCGTCGCAATCCGTTGCAGCGCCCCGATGGTGGGAGACGTCTTCCCACGTTCGATCTCGGAGATGTGCGTGGCAGACATGCCCGACCGTGCGGCGACCTCCTTGAGCGTCATGTCGCGCTTGAACCGCGACATGCGAAGGCGCCGTCCCACTTCCTCCTTCGTCGGCACTTCTCCCTCCTCTCTCGAGAATCCGGGATCGATGCTGCGCGGGATCCGCCTTCGCGATCTAGATCGTGAAGAGGGTGGGGGCAGCCAGTATCGCAAGAAGCTCGCACTCGTCGTCGCCCAAGTACTCAGCGGTGTAGCCGTCGTCGAGTCGCATCTGCAACGTGTCGCCGTCTCGGAGCACGTGAGACTCGTCGCCTGCGGACACGCGCACCATTCCTCTGACGCAGACAAGAACGACCTCGCCGATCATCGGGTTTGCGGTCGACGACTCGCCCGGGGCCGCCGTTCGTCTGAAGACCTGCGTGCAACCACCGGGCACGCCGTCCGTGATGACCTCGACCGTCAGGGGCTCACCGTTCTTTCCCGCGGAGTAGAAGGAGCAGCGATCGGCGGCCTTCGTGTACTTCACGCGGGGCAGTCTGTCCTCGCGGACGAAGCGCGAGGGGTTCTCCCCGAGAGCCTTCGAGATACGCTGGAGCGCGCCGATGGTGGGAGAGGTCCTGCCACGCTCGACCTCCGAGATGTGCGTGGCGGACATTCCGCAGCGCGCCGCCACTTCCTTCAGAGTCATGTTCCGCTCGAATCGCGCCGCCCTGAGCCTGCGTCCGAGCTCCTCCTTCGTCGGCATGTAGTCCACGGATTGTCCCCCCATGTGGGTCGCGCGGGTCGGGCAGACGCCGGCCGGTCTGCCGGAAGCCGTGGGGTCAGCCACCCGCGAACCCGTCTAGAGTTGGGTCCATTCCCCTGTGTCGCTCGACCGGCAATCTTTCAATACATATAGCGCGATAAGACAATACGGTCAAGGCAATTATTCGACCGAAATTCGGGCGGCTCGGTTGAATCAAACCTGGGGCACCAATGGGGCCGTCGTCTGAGGCCGAAAATAACTGTGATTCACTATAATGGTGCGACGCGTGCGAATCGGCGATCCCGCGGGGCTCCGTCGGTTCGGGCCGGGAGCCGCGTGCGGTCGTGTGGGCTCGATGACTCCGGATCACGGGAGGCGCACGGGCCGGCGAGGTTGGCACCGGCGTCCGGTTGGTGCGCAGCCTTCGAGGGCAGCGGCCCCGATTCCATGATGCACGGTGTCGGGGCGTCAAGGGGGACCTCAGGGCCGCGAACTGGTTCTTGACATGATCGCCGGAGCGCTGATAGCCTTGCGACTTGGCTCGTGTTGGGAGACTGGCCTCACGCACTCTTCACTGGAGGACACATGGTCAGCGATCTCAATGAGGTTTTCTCGACGAACGCTCGAAACATGAAGAAGTCCGTGATCCGGGAGCTCCTCAAGTTGACCCGGAGGCCGGACGTGATCTCGTTCGCTGGAGGGCTGCCCGACCCGAACGCGTTCCCGGTCGACGACGTTGCCACGATCACCGTGGACGTGCTCAAGCGTGACGGGGCGCTGGCTCTTCAGTACAGCCCGACGGAGGGAGACCCGAAGCTCAAGGACGAGCTCATCGCGCATCACGAGCGCGAGGATGGGATCAAGCTCTCGCCTGAGAACATCCTCATCACGGTCGCGTCGCAGCAGGGGCTCGATCTCACCGCGAAGGTTTTCATCGACCCCGGCGATCCGGTGATTGTCGGCCTTCCGACCTACATAGGAGGGCTGGGCGCGTTCAGAGGGTACGGGGCGAACCTGATCGGGGTCCCGCTCGATGATTCCGGGATGCGGATGGACCTGCTCGAGCGCGAGCTCGAGAAGCTGGGCCGCAAGCGCCAGAAGCCGAAATTCATCTACGTCGTCCCGGACTTCCAGAATCCGGCGGGCATCACGATGACCGAGGAGCGCCGGCTCAGGCTCATCGATCTCGCGCGCCAGTTCGACGTGCTCATCGTCGAGGACAGCCCGTACAAGGAACTCAGATTCGAGGGGGAGGCGACGGCGTCGATCTTCACCCTCGACGGCGACGGGCAGGTCATCGGGCTCCACACGTTCTCGAAGATCCTCTTCCCGGGGATGCGGCTCGGATGGATGATTGCGGACGAGGCCGTGATACAGAAGCTGGTGACCGCGAAGCAGTCGACCGATCTGTGCACGCCCGCGTTCACGCAGGCGATCGTGGCGGAGTTCGCAGCACGGGGCCTGCTGGCGAAGGTGATCGAGAACGTCAAGGGAATCTACCGCGAGAAGCGCGAGTTGATGCTCGCGTCGCTCGACGAGTACATGCCCGATCTGCCGGGGCTCTCCTGGACGAGGCCCGACGGCGGGCTCTTCCTGTGGGTGCGTCTGCCGGAGCACATCGACGCCGACGAGCTCTTCTACGAGGCGATCGAGAAGAACGTCGCCTTCGTGGTCGGTTCGGCGTTCCACTGCGATGGAAGCGGAAGCAACACGATGCGGCTGAACTTCTCGTTCCCGACGAAGGAGGACATCGTCGAGGGCGTGAAGAGGCTCGCGAAGGTCATTGAGAATCACGAGGGCGCGCGGAGAGCGACCGGGGACGTCGTCGCGACGCCCTGAGCGGCGTGCCGTCGTGAAACACGTTGTGTTAACGGAACGGAGACACGGGCAACGGAACAGGGGGGAGACCGACGTCATGACGATCGCAGACAAGAAAGCGGATCTTGCCGGGCCGGGCATCAGCACTTACGAGGAGGTCGAGAAGATACTCCCGAACGACTACGAGCCTCTCCTTCCTCCGAAGGAGAGGATGAAGGCGCTCTACGCGATCAAGCACTACATCGAGGAGAACCTCGCGAAGGAGCTGAATCTCCAGTTGGTGCGCGTGCCCCTCATCGTCGATCGCGAGAGCGGCATGAACGACTACCTCGACCGCGACGGCTCGCGGACGCCGGTGGAGTTCCCGTGTGGGCTCGGCCTCGACAAGCCGATCCAGGCGCAGGTCGTCCAGGCCGCCACGAAGTGGAAGCGGTACGCGTTGGCCCAGTTCGACTGCAAGGTCGGTGAGGGGATCAACACCGACATGCTCGCCGTCAGAAAGGACTACTTCCTCGACCACGATCACAGCTCCTACGTCGACCAGTGGGACTGGGAGAAGGTGATCAGGCCGGAGGACCGGACGCTCGACTACCTCAAGGACACCGTCCGGAAGATCTGGAAGGTCATCGTCGGCGCGAACAGGCACGCCCAGGAGGTCTGCCCGGGGCTCAAGACCGACCGCTACCCCGAGATTCCCGAGGAGCTCACGTTCCTCCACGCCGAGGAGATTCTCCAGATGTACCCCGACCTCCCGCGGAAGCAGCGGGAGACCAAGATCATCCAGGAGCACCCGGCGGTCTTCATCGTGGGCATCGGCTGGGTCCTCGAGGACGGCTACCCGCACGAGATGCGCGCCGCCGACTACGACGACTGGGTGACGGAGACGGTGACGAAGGACGGGAAGACGATGCACGGCCTGAACGGGGACATCCTCGTGTGGAACCCGGTGACGAAGCGGCGCCACGAGCTGACGTCGATGGGGATCCGCGTGACGAAGGAGACCCTCAAACAGCAGCTCGAGCTCTCGGGGCAGCAGCACTTCCTCGAGCTTCCCTATCACCAGATGATCCTGAATGACGAGATCCCGCTCTCGATCGGCGGCGGGATCGGGCAATCGCGGACCTACATGTACCTCCTGCGGACTGCCCATCTGGGTGAGGTCAGCGTGTCGGTGTGGCCCAAGGAGCTCAAGGACATCTGCGCGAAGAGGAACATCCACGTTCTGGAGTAGACCGACGGCGGCAGGCGACCGGAGTGCCGCGACGGGCGCTGGGCGGCCATCCGTGAACACAAGGGACCACCTGGATCGGGCTCGTAGCTGGCGTCAGGTGGTCCCTTTGCGTTCAAGGCGTCTGGTGGTCCCTTTGCTTTGCACGTGTCAGGTGGTCCCTCCGCGCGCCCTGCAGCTCTCGGTCCCCGTCCGCCCGCCCTCTCGGAGACCGGACTTCGGTCCCGCGGGCGTTTGTGGTATCATCCCCGTTCCGCCGCAGGCGGGCGGGTCCCAGTCCCAGCGTACGGGAAGGAGCGGTGCGCGTGTCGACGCGTCACAGGGTGCTCGCCGTGAATCCGGGGGGCATGACCACCAAGATCGCCGTCTATGAGGATGACGACCGCGTCTTCGAGGCGACGGTCGAGCACTCGTCCGACGAGCTGTCCGCGTTCGAGACCATCGCGGCCCAGATGGAGTACAGGAGGGACGCGATCGAGACGGCGCTCGAGAAGGGCGGACAGCGCGATCGGCCGTTCGACGCGGTCGCCGGCCGCGGCGGGCTCTTCCGTTCGATCCCGAGCGGCACCTACGCCGTCAACGACGTGATGCTCGAGGACGCGCGCGTCGGCTACGCGGGGCAGCACGCCTCGAACCTCGGGGCGCCGCTCGCCAAGGCGCTCGCGGCCGATCTCGGCGGCGACGCGTTCATCGTCGACCCGGTTTCGGTCGACGAGTTCGAGCCGCTGGCGCGCTACTCCGGCCACGCCGACATCGAGCGGAAGAGCCTCATCCACGCGCTCAACATCAAGGCGACCGCGAAGAAGACGGCGCGGCTCATCGGACGACCGCTCGGCGAGCTGAACCTCATTCTGGCGCACCTCGGGAGCGGTATCTCCATCAGCCCATTGCGAAGGGGCAGGATGGTCGACGTCAACAACGCGGCCTCCGGCGGCCCCTTCTCTCCCGAGCGTACGGGCGGCCTTCCCATCGTCGAGATGCTGAACTACATGGCAGAGCGCGGCTACGATCCCGAGCGAATGAGGCGCGTCGTCACGAAGGAGGGCGGGCTCCTTTCGTATCTTGGGACGAACGACTTCAAGGACGTGACCCATCGCGCGGAGGCGGGCGACGCCCGCGCGCGCGAGGTCGTCGGGGCGATGGCCTATCAGATCGCGAAGGAGATCGGTGCGATGGCGACCGTCCTCGCGGGGAGTGTCGACGCGATCGTCCTGACCGGCGCGATGGCTCACTCGGATCTCCTGGTCGACCTCGTGCGGGAGCGCGTGTCGTACATCGCGGAGCTCAAGGTCGTGCCCGGAGAGAACGAGCTCGAGTCCCTCGCCGCGGGCGCGCTCGAGGTCCTGCGAGGCGAGGAGGGACCCCGGACGTACCCGGCCGGCTGAGCCTGCGCCGCGGCCCGTCCGTTCGGACCGGCCCACCGGTCACCCGCTTCGGACCGGCTCACCGAGCCCTCTGCCTGCGCGGCCCGTTGAAAGGAGACACGATGCCCGAGAGAGCAACAGCGAATCCACCCCGGAGCTTCGACGAGCTCAAGGAGCGGGCGCTCGAGTACGGCCGCGAGCGCGGGAAGGCGAAGCTCGGCGTGGCGGCCGCGTGGGATCCGTGCGCCCTCGAGGCGACACAGGACGCGTGGGAGCTCGGGCTCGTCGACCCCGTGCTCGTGGGGAAGCCCGACCTGATCAAGGCGGCGGCGGGGGAGGCCAAGGTCGACATCTCGTCGTGGCGGATCGTCGAGACCAACGACGCGGTCGAGGCCGCGCGCAGGGCCGTCGAGCTCGTGAGGGAAGGGGTGGTCGACTTCCTCATGAAGGGGAAGGTGAACACCGCCGATCTCATGCGGGCGGCCCTCGACAAGGAGACCGGGATCCGGGCGGGGAAGCTCATGAGCCACATCGCGATCCTCTGGACCCCGACGTTCGGTCGTCTCCTCGGCATGTCGGACGGCGGCATCGTGCTCGCGCCGACCCTCGAGCAGAAGGCCGACATCATCAGGAACGCCGTCGACGCGATGCACAAGCTGGGATGGGAATGCCCCAAGGTGGCCGTGGTCGCCGCCCTCGAGCAGGTCAACCCGGCCATGCCCCACACGGTCGACGCGGCGGCGCTTGCCAAGATGAACGACAGGCGCCAGATTACGGGGTGCGTCATCGACGGGCCGTTCGGCTTCGACAACGCCATCAGCGAGATCGCGGCCGAGCGGAAGGGCATCGTGAGTCCGGTCGCCGGGAAGGCCGACCTCGTGACGTTCGCCGACATCGACGTCGGCAACGTCTTCTACAAGGCGCTCTACTTCATGACCGAGGGCGTACAGAACGCGGGCGTCCTGATCGGCGCGAAGGTCCCGATCGTCATGCCGTCCCGCGCGGACGGTCCCGACACGAAGCGGAACTCGATCATCGTTGGCACGGTGATCGCCCAGGCCGGGAAGTCGTAGCCGCCCGCCGCCACGGGGGAGCGGCCGAGGTTCCTGGAAGCCCGCTGCCGCGAGAGTGGCGGAACTGGTAGACGCGCTGGATTTAGGATCCAGTAGGGAGACCTGTGGGGGTTCGAATCCCCCCTCTCGCACCAAGGAGATCGAGCGGCGCCGGCGCCGGATCGCCCTGCGCCTCGGGCTTATCAACGGCGGATGCAGCGTCCGCCGATCGGCCGGAAGAGAGTATCCCGCCCGGGCATGGTTCATGCACGATACAAGGAGAATCGCTTGCTGATTCGCGTCGAGGAACTTGACAACTGGAAGCGGAAGCTCCGAATCGGTCTGCCCGAGACCGCCGTCCAGGAGAGGATCGACGAGCTCTTCGGGGAGCTCGCGAAGCGGGCGGAGATGCCCGGGTTCCGGAGGGGTAAGGTCCCGAGGGACATTCTCGAGCGGAAGCACGGCGGATCGATCAAGGCCGAGGCCATCGAGTCGCTCCTCGGCGGGGCGTACGCCGAGGCCATCCAGGAGGCCGGACTCCGTCCGCTCCACGACCCGACCGTCGAGGAGCTCGACGAGAGCCCGAGCGACGGGCAGTACCTCTTCGTGGCGACGGTCGAGGTGCGCCCGGAGATCGACCTCAAGGACTACGAGGGTCTACCGTTCACCGAGCGCGTGCCGATCATCACGAACGACGACGTCGACCGGGCGCTCGATGAGTTGCGCGAGGGGCAGGCCGAGCTCGCGCCGGTCGCGAGGCCGTCCGTCGAGGGCGACTACGTCACCATCGACTACACCCGCGTGAGCGAGGACGGCGAGCCCATCGAGGACTCGAAGGTGGACGGCTACCCCTGCGAGGTTGGGAAGGGGGGCATCCCGCCCGAGCTCGACCAAGCGCTCCTCGGGGTGAACCCGGGGGACGAGAAGAAGGTGACGGTCACCTACCCGGACGACCATCACGTCGAGGCCTTGGCCGGGAAGACGATTCCGTTCCTCGTGGCGGTGAAGGACGTGAACGAGAAGCGGCTCCCGCCGGTCGACGACGACCTCGCTCGGCGGATCGGGCGCTTCGAGACGCTCCTGGATCTCAGGGTGAAGATCAGGAGCAGCCTGGAGGCCGAGGCGAAGGCCGCCGCGCGGAGAAGGCTCGAGGAGGAGATCGTCGCGGAGCTCGTGAAGCGCCACCCGTTCGCGCTTCCCGAGAGCCTCGTTGAGGACCGCATCGCGAGGATGCTCGAGCGGCTGAAGAAGAGCGGTCAGGCCGACGGGAAGGAGATCGACGAGTCGGAGTTCCGAGGCGCCTACCTGCAGGTGGTGGAGCACCAGCTCAGGTCGGGTCTCATCCTCGGGGCGCTCGCCGAGAAACACGGGATCGAGGTGAAGACGGAGGAGCTCGAGGCCCGCGTCGCGCTCATCGCCGAGCAGCACGGGCGGGAGCCGGCCGACCTCATGAAGGATCTCAAGGACACCGACGCGCTCTCGCGCATCGAGGACGACATCTGGCTCGCGAAGGTCCACGATCTCATCGTCGGGTTCTCGAACGTGACGACCGAGGAGATCGAGCTTCCGAGGCGCGAGCCGTCCGCGGCGTCGAGCGCGGGCGAGGCGTAGCAGACCGCGACCGGCATGGAGGAAGGAGCACCATGGGACTGACCCCGTTTGTGATCGAACAGACGAGATACGGCGAGCGTTCCTACGACATCTTCTCGAGGCTCCTCAGGGACAACATCGTCTTCATCGGCATGCCGATCGACGACAAGGTCGCGAACATCGTCATCGCGGAGCTCCTCTTCCTCGAGGCCCAGGATCCGGAGCGGGACATCTACATCTACATCAACAGCCCGGGCGGCTACGTTGCCGCGGGGCTCGCGATCTACGACACGATCCAGTACATCAGGCCGGACGTTCACACGATCTGCATGGGCCAGGCGGCGAGCATGGCGGCGGTGCTGCTCGCGGCGGGCAAGAAGGGCAAGCGCTCCGCGCTCCCGCACGCGAGGGTCATGATCCACCAGCCGGCGGGCGGCAGCGAGGGGCAGGCGAGCGACATCGAGATCTACGCGAAGGAGATCACGCGGCTCAAGGAGAGGCTCGTCGACATCCTGGCCAAGCACACGGGCCAGACGACGGAGAAGGTCCGCGAGGATTCCGATCGGAACTTCTTCATGTCGAGCGAGGAGGCGGTGGAGTACGGGATCATCGACCAGGTGATCACGAGGAAGCGCGACGTCTAGCGGCGCCGCGACCGGCCGGGCGCCGGCTTGCCAGGGCCCACGCGCCGGTTATGTTCGAGCACGTGGACGGAAGCGCCTGGCCAGCTTGCCCCCGAGGTTCGGAAGGAACCCGAGTGGGCCACGCCCGCGCGTCCGTAGATGAAGCAGGTGAGTGAAACTGCTTACCAGGAGTTGAGATGCTGCGCATCGAGCACGATGACGAGATACTCGAGTTCAACGACAAGCTGCCGATCGTGCCGCTTCGCGACCTCGTTCTCTTCCCGCGGATGATCGTGCCGCTCCTCGTCGGAAGGCCGCGTTCCGTCAACGCCCTGGAAGAGGTGATGCACGGCGACAAGATCATGTTCGTCGTCACACAGCGCGAAGTCGAGACGCAGGACCCGTCGGCCGACGACCTCTATCGGGTCGGGACGATCGTGCGGGTCCTTCAGCTTCTGCGTCTGCCCGACGGCACGATGAAGGTGCTGGTCGAGGGACTCTCGAGGGCCGCGGTCAAGCGATTCATCAAGAACGACGACTACATCATGGCTCGCGTGGAGCTTCGGGACGATCAGCTCGACAGGACGGTCGAGACCGAGGCGCTCATGCGGAGCGTCTCGAGCCAGTTCGAGGAGTACGTACAGCTCTCCCGGAAGATCCCGCAGGAGGTTCTGGTCTCCGTCGTGAACATGGACGACGTGTCGCGGTTTGCCGACACGGTCGCCACGCACTTGGGCGGGAAGATCGAGGAGAAGCAGCGCGTCCTCGAGGCCGCCGACGTGACCACGAGGCTCAGGATCCTCGCGCGGGCGCTCTCCGCTGAGCTCGAGATTCTGCGTCTCGAGCGGAAGATCGAGAGCCAGGTGAGGGAGCAGCTCCAGAAGAGTCAGAAGGAGTTCTACCTTCACCAGCAGATGAAGGCGATCCAGGAGGAGCTCGGCCAGGAGGGTGAGGGGGCGCCGGAGGTTGCCGAGCTCGCGCAGGCGATCGAGGACGCGAACATGACGGAGGAGGCGGAGAAGAAGGCCATCTCCGAACTCGACCGTCTCAAGAAGATGTCCCCGATGTCGCCGGAGGCGACGGTGGTCCGCACCTACATCGAGTGGATGACGTCGATGCCGTGGGACAAGCGGACGAAGGACCGCGAGGACATCGTCGAGGTCGAGAGGATCCTCGAGGAGGATCACTACGGACTCAAGAAGCCGAAGGAGCGCATCCTCGAGTACCTGGCCGTCCTCAAGCTCACGTCGAAGGTGAAGGGCCCGATCCTGTGCCTGGTCGGCCCGCCGGGCGTGGGAAAGACCTCGCTCGGGAAGTCGATCGCGCGGGCGCTCGACCGTGAGTTCGTGCGCGTCTCGCTGGGCGGCGTGCGTGACGAGGCGGAGATCCGCGGTCACAGGCGGACCTACATCGGATCGATGCCCGGCCGCGTCATCCAGGGACTCAAGAAGGCCGGTTCGAAGAACCCGGTCTTCCTCTTCGACGAGATCGACAAGATGAGCTCCGACTTCCGGGGCGACCCGGCGTCGGCGCTTCTCGAGGTGCTCGACCCCGAGCAGAACTGCACGTTCAACGACCACTACCTCGACGTCGATTTCGACCTGTCGGAGGTGATGTTCATCACGACCGCGAACGTGCTCCACACGATCCCGCCCGCTCTCGAGGATCGTATGGAGACGATCCGGCTGCCCGGGTATCTCAGGCACGAGAAGAGCCAGATCGCGAAGAAGTTCCTCGTGCCCAAGCAGCTCGAGGCGAACGGCCTCGACAAGGTCGGCGTGACGTTCGCGGCCTCCGCGATCGTCCGGATCATCGAGGACTACACGAGGGAGGCCGGCGTCAGGAACCTCGAGCGCGAGATTTCGAACATCTGCAGGAAGATCGCGCGCCAGTACGCGGCGAAGAAGAAGGTCACGAAGCGCGTGACCGGCCAGACGGTGAGGAGGTTCCTCGGCCTGCCGCGGTTCCTCTCTCAGGAGGTCGAGACCGAGCACCGCGTGGGCGTGGCGACTGGGCTCGCGTGGACGAGCGTCGGAGGAGAGATCCTGACGGTCGAGGTCCTGACGATGAAGGGCGACGGGAACCTCACGCTGACCGGCAAGCTCGGCGAGGTCATGCAGGAGTCGGCGAAGGCCGCTCTCTCGTACTCGAAGGCGCACGCGCGGGAACTCGGCATCGACGAGGACTCGCTCGAGAACCTCGACATACACATCCACGTGCCCGAGGGGTCGATCCCGAAGGACGGTCCCTCGGCGGGCGTCGCGATGGCGACGGCGCTTCTCTCGGCGCTCACGGGACACCCGACGCGGCCGGACGTGGCCATGACGGGGGAGATCACGCTCGGCGGCAAGGTGCTCCCGATCGGCGGCCTGAACGAGAAGGCCGTGGCGGCGCACCGCGCGCGGCTGACGACGCTCATCATCCCGCGCAAGAACGAGAAGGACGTGGCCGAGCTGCCGAAGATGGTCACGCGCGACCTCAAGATCGAGCTGGTCGACCGGCTCGACGAGGTCTTCACGCTAGCCTTCGACGGATGGGAGCCGGCGCCCCTGAAACCGGAACACCCCGACGGGCGCCGTCCGGAGACCCCCATCGCTCCCGCAGGACCGTACTAGAAGACTCGGAACGACAACCAGAAGGGGCCTCGCGGATGGCGCGCGGGGCTCCTTCTTCTTGTATGATGGTGGGCGACGCGGCCGCGGTGGCAGGCGCCGAGCGGTGCGCCGCCGCCGGCCCCCGGCAGCATCGCAGACGATGAGGTGGGTTCCATGAAGGTCAAGACGGCCGAGTTCATCCTCGGCGCCGCCAGTCTCAAGCAGCTTCCCCGGGGCGGTCTCCCCGAGATCGCCCTCGCGGGCCGCTCGAACGTGGGGAAGTCGTCGCTTCTGAACCGGCTCATGGGCAGGAAGAGCCTCGCGCGGATCTCGCGGACGCCGGGGAAGACGCGCGAGCTCAACCTCTATCTCATCGATCGGACGTTCATCATCGTCGACCTCCCCGGCTACGGGTTCGCCAAGGTCCCGCCGAGCATGAAGGAGCGCTGGGCGAAGCTCATCGAGGGCTACCTCCACGAGCGCGAGGAGCTGGCCGGCATCGTCCACCTGGTCGACGTCCGACACCCGCCGACGGCCGACGACGTCCAGATGCACGAGTGGATCAAGCACTTCCGCGTGCCGGCGTTGATTGCGGCCACCAAGGCTGATAAGATCACGAGATCGAAGCGGGCGACGGCGCAGAAGACGATCAAGGACGCACTCACGCCGGACGACGCGACCCCGATCGTCCTGTTCTCTGCGACGACGGGGGAGGGGACGAAGGAAGTCTGGGCGTGGCTCATGCAGTTTGCGGGGCCGCGATGACCGACCGGCGAGCGTCCGAACGACCCGTCGACCGAACCAGGCAGCGGAGCGCGACCGGTCTCCGGACGCGCGGCTCGTTGACGCGAGCCCGAAGGAGGTTCCCATGAAGTCGAAGCTCTTCACCCCCGGTCCCACGAAGGTCCCCGGGGCCGTCCTGAACGCGGTCGGCCAACAGGTGCTTCACCACAGGTCGCCTGAGTTCTCTGAGAAGGTGCGGCACGTCCAGGACGAGCTGGGGCGTCTGCTCCAGACCCACAATGACACACTGCTCTTCACGTGTTCGGGCACGGGGATGATGGAGGCCGCGGTCGCGAATCTGCTCTCGAAGGGCGAGAAGGCCGTCTGTGTCAACGGGGGTCTCTTCGGCGCGCGCTGGGCCGACATCTGCAGGGTGTACGGCGTCGAGGTCGTCGACGTCGTTCTGGAGTGGGGGAAGAGCATCGGGCCCGAGGAGCTGGCGAAGGTGCTCGACGAGCATCCCGACGCGAAGGTCGTCTTCGTGATCCACAGCGAGACGTCGACGGGGTCGCTGAATGACATCCGGGCGCTCGCGAAGGTCGTGGAGGGTCACGACGCGGTGATGGCCGTCGACGCGACATCGAGCGTCGGTGTGCATGAGATCAGAATGGACGAGTGGGCCATCGACCTCATCGTCGCGGGAACGCAGAAGGCCCTCATGACGCCGCCGGGACTCGCGTTCGTTGCGCTGAACGGGAGAGCCTGGTCGCTCGTCTCGGGCTCCGATCTTCCGAAGTTCTACTTCGACTTCACGAAGACCTGGAAGCGGCTGCAGAAGAAGGGCCAGACTCCATTCACCACGGCGGTGTCCCTCGTCTACGGGCTCGAGGTCGCGCTCGCGATGATGGAGACCGAGGGCTGGGACAACGTCTACGCGCGGCACCAGCGGATGGGCGATGCGGTGCGCGCAGCGGTCATAACACTCGGCTTCGACGTGCTGCCCGAGGTGCCCGTCAACGGACTCACTGTGGCGGTCTGTCCCGAGGGACTCGACGGCAACCGGGTCGTGCGTGTACTCGATGACGAGTTCGGTGTTCGGATCGCGGGCGGCCAGGATCGCCTGTCCGGCAAGGTCTTCCGGATCGGCCACATGGGAGCGATCCGGGAGCGCGATCTGTCGATGGTCATCGCCGCGCTCGAGCGCGCGCTCCACGAGATGGGCCACCCGGTGAAGGCCGGCGCCGGTCTCTCTGCTCTGCAGCAGGTCTTGCTCGGCACCATGTGATGGGCTAGAGTCGGGCCGTTAGCTCAGTTGGTAGAGCACCTGCCTTTTAAGCAGGGAGTCGCTGGTTCGAGACCAGCACGGCCCACCAGCAGCGAATCACTGAGAGGTCGCCCCTGCGGGGCGCGCCGTCTGCCGTCGGCGAGGGTCACACGCCGACGAGATGGCGGCGGCGCCGAGGACGGCCGAGAGGAGAGCATCATGGCTGACGAGTATTGCCACTCATGCGGCATGCCGCTCAACATGCCCGACGCGAAGGGCATGTCCGAGCAGTTCTGCAAGCACTGCTCGGATGACAGCGGGAAGGTCAAGTCGAGGGAAGAGATCCAGAAGGGCATCGCGTGGTGGCTCAAGTCGTGGCAGCCCAACATCGATGACGCGACGGCCATGAAGCGCGCCGAGCACTACATGAAGTCGATGCCCGAGTGGGCGGAGTAGGAGAGGAGCTCCTTCGACGCCGGATCAACCGCGCGGCTTCCCCAGCGCGCCGGCGCACAGCAAGGACATCAGAAGAGCGCGTCCCCATCGTCTAGCCTGGTCAGGACACCGCCCTTTCACGGCGGCAACACGGGTTCGAATCCCGTTGGGGACGCCAACCCTACATCCTGAGACGCCGCAACCCGTAACGCCTTGAAAACAGGGGAGGTTGCGGCGTTTCGAAAACCTGACCCTTGGTAGGCGATTCCGTCGGGGAAGACGAGCGACTGGAACCGCAGCTTCGTCCCAAGAGCAGCCTCTTTCCAGAACTTCTCAGGCGCCACGATGACCCCCTCCGCGAACCTCAGGACCCCCTCAACACTGCAGCATATAGCACTACTTTCGAGCGCCCATTTGACCTCCGCGCTCCTCTCCGCGAGGGACTTCTTCAGCGCATTGTAGGCTCTTAGGTCGATCGTTCTGTCGCACGCGAATGCTTCAGTCGAGCGGACCTCATCATCGCGGAGCTTCGCCTGTTTCCGTCGGAGATCGCGCTGCTGGGACTCGGCCGCCTCGCACTTCTTTCGCCACACGTCCTCGACGGTCGCCAGAAAGAACCGTGCGTAGCCGGGACTTACCGCGTACTGGCCGAGAAGATCTGCGAAGAGCGAGTGGAGCCTCTCTGGGCGCGTGCTCTTGACCGCTCTGCAGTCTCCCTTCGGACAGAAGTAGTAATCGTACCCTCGGCCTCTGCTCGTCGTCCGCGCTCCCGTCAGCGGCGTCCCGCATGCGCCACACCTGAGGAACCGTCTGAGCGGGAAGATCGGGTTGTCGCGGACGTGCCTACGCGCTGCAGGTCGGTCCCCGCTCAGGAGCTTCTGAACCCTGTAGAAGACCTCCTCGGTAACGAGCGGTTCGAAGTCGCCCCTCTCTCTGATCTCGAACTTCGGCGAGACCATCCAGCCGCAGTAGAGCGGTTTCCGCAGCATCTCGTTGAGGGCTTGTGGGGTCAGCACCTTCCCTCGTTTCGTCCTCAGTCCGGCCGCGGTCACCCGACGCAAGACCTCGGCCTTCGTGTGGCAGCCGGACGCGAACAGCTCGAAGGCTTGAACAACACCCGCTGACCTCTCGGGATCATGGAGAAGACAGGGAGAGCGAGCCTCCTCGGGCGCGGTGAGGTAGCCGAGCGGCGCTTGGTGCGTCCACCGGCCGCTCTTGAGGGCCGCCTTCATTCCCTCGCGCGTCCTCTCGGCCTTCGTCTCGTTGTCGAACTGAGCGAAGCCTGCTAGGAACGTCTCGAACAGGCGCCCAGCGGGTGTGTCGTCCGTGGCCTCGGTCACTGACCGCAGGTCGATCCCGGCACGCCGTAGTCGCACACGCGCCGCTGCATGATCCTCAATCTGTCTCGCGAAGCGACTAAACGAGTAGACCACCACGACGTCGACCTCTCCCCGGTGCTGGTCGCAGTAGCCGAGCATCTCCTGGAACCGACGACGGTCAGCCGTCTTCGCTGACTCCCCTTCCTCGCAGAAG
>JALGVU010000123.1 GCA_025774545.1 bacterium
CGACCCGCCGATGCCGCCACGGCTCCCGACGTTCTTCGCATCCCGAGTCCCTCCATCCGTCGTGTTAGGGCCTGTGGATGAGCTGCCCCTGCGAGCTCCGATGGACGTCGACCGTCGGGTCCCCGGTGTAGACGAGATCGCCGACGCTCGACAGGCTCGCATCGAGCTCGTCGCGCACCCAGACCGAAGCGTCTCCCGCGCTCGACAGGACCACTTCGGCGCGCACCGACTCCATGTCGATGGCGCGGTAGTCACCCGCGCTCGAAACGAGAACGTCCTGCACCTCGACGGCCCCGCCTTCGATCGTCACGTCGCCCGCGCTCGTGAGCCTCGCCTCGAGGCGCGTCGCGTAGAGCGCCTCGATCGTGATGTCTCCCGCGTCGATGTCCCCCGCGCTCGTCGACGTCACCGCCTCGAGTTGGCGGACCGTCAGATGGTAGAGGATCGGCTCGTCGCTCTTGATTCCACCGACGCCGCGCTTGGTCCCAATCTCGAGTGTGCCGCCGTGAACATCGACGGTGATGTACTCGTGCAGGTTGTCCTGCGCCTCGATCACGAGGCCCTCATTGTCGCCGATCTCGATCAGAAGGTCGCCCTGGTTCGTCGTCACGACCGACGCGATCCCGGCGACGGCGTGGTCCCTCGCGGTCACGAGGCCCGTGCCCTGAATCGCCGCGCCCCTCGATCCCGTGTGAGTGTAGTACTCCTTGCAGCCCATCGCCGCCAGCGCAGACATCGCCAGCACGACGGCCAGAACAGCAGGCGCCCGCGCTCTCGCGATTCCGAACCCGTTCATCGTCCGCCTCCTCGATGATGCGCCGCGTGCTCACTCCGGCGCCGTGTGTCGGCTCCCGCACGGTGCCGCGCCGTGTGAACCGCCTACCCTACGATCGTCTCCCAGAGCTCCGCGCGCTCGTCCGGTCCCGCGCCTGCCGCCTCCTCGACGAACGCGTTCAGCGGACCCTCGCCGAGCGCACTCGGTCCGCACGCGATCAGGAACTCCAGGAACCTCGCCTCGAAGACGCCCCGCGGCGATCGCATCGTTCCCGACGTCTGGTACCGCGCGAAGTCGAGGTAGCCCTCGGCGAGGGCCGCCCAGTCGATCGTCCCGGGAGCCCGCTCGCCCAGCTCGGCGACGAACGTCGTCCAGATCGCCGGTTCCTGAAAGGAGAGCTGCAGGTAGACCCACCGGAACTGCTCGAACGCCCACTCGACCATCCGTTCCGTGGGCCAGAGCGTGGCCCATCCCCAGTCGATCAACCTGACCTCGATCTCCTCCCCGCGGCCGAGGAGAAAGATGTGATCCTCGCGCTCGTCCCGGTGGAAGAGAAGCAGCCCCTCATCGAGAAGCGCAAACCTGAGGACGAAGCCTGCGAGGTAGCGTCCGTACGGCTCGTACTCCTCGATCGTCGGCATTCTCGCGCGGACGTTCAGGTCGGGCGAGTAGAACTCCTCAACGATCACACCGTCGTCCGAGACGTGGTACACGGGAGGACCCAACCCCAGGCCTGCTGCCCGCTCCGCGCTCCGCGGCTCAGAACCGTGCGGCCTCTTCATCGCGTACATCGCGAAGGGAACGTCTACGGCTGCCCTCCGCACCTTCACGACCTCGACCAGTCGTCGACCGCCGGCCACCGAGGCGAAGTCGATCGAGAGCTTCGCGAGGCGCGCATCGTCCGTCGAGACACCGAGGCGCCGGCAGACGTCGTCCTCGATGACGCGCGCCCGGGTCTCGTTCGCGTGAACGAGCCGCTTGGAACGACGGATGCGGTCGGCAAGTGCTCCCAAGGCGTGGCTCGCTCCCGCTCGGCTCGCGTGCGATCCCGGTCCGGCCGCCTCCTTCGGATCCGCGTGGCGGTCCGACGAGCTGCGGCGCGGCGCTCGCGGAAGGTCCGCCCAGAGGCCACCCCCCGCGCGGCAGCGATTGTAGCACCGGAACGGGCCTTTTCCAAGCCAACACGACCGCGGCCCCCCGCCTCCTCGGCGGTGGGGCCGGGCCCGAAACGGCGTGTCGATGCTACTCGTGAACGGTGAGATGGGTCCTTCCGGACGATGATGGTACATCAGCGCGCTGGGCCACGATGAGGCCCTCGCGTCCCTCGGCCCGGTCGGCCTCGGGGAACGCATTCCGGGGGTAGTTGGCGAGACCGAAACCCCGGCAGAAGCCGCACTCGCGCGGGATGAATCCCTCCGCGAACGCGCGGCGAATCCGCCGCGCCGTCTCGGAGTTCCAGAGGTCCCCGAGGGTCGAGTCCCTCAGGTTGCCGAGCCGATCGTGCATG
Source organism: bacterium (assembly GCA_025774545.1). Lineage (GTDB taxonomy): Bacteria > Joyebacterota > Joyebacteria > Joyebacterales > Joyebacteraceae > JALGVU01. The sequence goes on from JALGVU010000123.1 coordinate 2,283, forward strand.
ACGCAACAGAGCTTCACGCTCGCGTCCTGACCGACGATGAGCTGCCCGATCCACGGGGCGACGCACCTACCGCGGCGGCGCCGGAGTGGGTGGAGACGCCTGCCCACGATCTTGCGAGCGGCGCCGTCGACCAACCACTCCGCCGTCGACCGGTCGCGCCCCGGCGTGTCCATCGTGCCGCTCTCGATGCGGATCCCCAGCTCGCCCGCGAGCGACCGATACCGGGGAAGCCTCTGGCGGAACGCGGAGAGCACCGCGCGGTTACTCTGTTCCACGTGCTTGAAGCGGAAGTCACGCTCAGGCAGGACGACGCCCCGCGCCGTCCGTCGGTTCGGCCTCAGGCGCATGAAGCGGACGCTCCGGATCCCGCACGCGTGCGCGAGCTGCAGGAACTCCTCGATCTCGTCGAGGTTCTCCTTCATCACGAGGTACGAGAACCAGAAGTCCTGCTCTTGCGGCGACCGGTCGGCCAGATCGATCAGGTAGGCGATGTTCTCGAGCACGCGCCTGAAGTCGCCGCCCATGATGCGATGATACGTGTCGGACCTGCCGGCGTGGATCGAGAAGCGGACCGAGAGCCGCGCAGCCAGGAGAAGCTCCGCCATGCGGCGCGTCAGGAAGAAGCCGGTCGTGTTGATGTGAAGGACGATGTCGTGTGCGGCGGCCTTCTCGACGAAGTACTCGAGATCCCCGAGGAGGGGTTCCCCGCTCCCCTGGACCGCGAGCACCTCGAGATCCGGGTAGTACGGCTCGAGCCGCCTCAGAACGTCGCGCGAGATCCTGTGGGGGTCGGTCCCCCTGACGGCGCACATGGCGCATGAGTAGGGGCATCCACGCACGGACTCGACGTAGAGCACGGCCGGATTGACGTCGAGGATCTCGTCCCTGCGCTCGAGCGCCTCGAGCTGCCGATACCGTGTGAGTGAATCGCTCACCACGCCCCCGCACGCCCGCTGAGCGCGGCGCCCTCCCGCGGCGCCCGCTCATGGGCTCACCAGACTCGCTGAAGTGGCCTAGGTACACCTTGATCATGACACAAGCGCGCGTGTCCGTCAAGCATTAGCGGTTGCTCAAAGCACGGAGGGCCCCCGCTCCTGCGAGGGCCCACGCCGTGTCCGCTGGCAGATCGGTGGCTTTCGCCTACCGCTGCGTCATTTGAGGAGCGCGGCCTTGCCCGTCGACCGGTATCCCGGGGCGTCGACGCGGAAGAAGTAGATCCCGCTTCCACAGGGCTCGCCCGCGTCGTCGCGGCCGTCCCAGACGGCCTTGCCCGCGGCGCCCGCCGCGAGATCGGCGTCGAGAAGCGTGCGGACGAGGCGCCCGCCGGCCGTGTAGATGGCGATCGTCGTGCGGCCGGCCTCCTTCACGCTGTACTCGATCGTCGTCGACGGATTGAACGGGTTCGGATAGGCGTCTGAGATCGCGTTCCGGTACGAGCCGTCCGCGACGCCGGTGCCGCTTCCGGACGCGTTCACGCCGAAGTAGTCCATGGCGTTCCGCATGAGGTTCACCTGGTCATCGAGCCCGCCCGATTCCCTCCCCGAGGCCGCTTCGGACTCCGCCATGTACTCGAGACCGAAGCCCAGGTTGACGGTCTGGTACCCCATGGCCGGATGCGTGTAGGCGACGCCGGCGGGCAGCGTCGACGTGTCGGTCCTGACGTAGTCAGCGACTCGTTCCGACCCCGGCCAGTCGGGCGACGCGTCGATCACGTCGAACCACGGAAGCTGCGGACACCCGGCCAGGAGGTCGCAGCATCCGTCGTCGTGATCCATGAACGTGAACCCGCCCGCCGCGTCGCACAGCTCGAGGTCCAGATCGTCCTCCGTCTGCGTGAGGTAATCGGTCGCGAGCCACTGGTAATAGAGATCGTGGTTGTCCCGCCCCAGGTCGACGAGCTCGTACCCGATGTTGTTCCCGGTGAGAAGCAGGTTGCGCTCGTCACCGCCCTCGGCGTCCGAGAGCCACGCGATCAGGTTCTCCTGATCGCCGGCCTTCACGGTGTTCCAGTGGACGTTGCTCGTGAACCAGACGATGGTCTCGTAGTATCTCAAGCCGTCGAGCACGGGTCCGTCGGAGTCGTCTCCCTCGGACGTGTGGTCCTGCACGTCGAAGCGGTTCCAGGTGTATCCGAGAAGGTCGAGCACCGCCTCGTAGTAGGCCTGCGACTCCCTGCCGTAGGTTTCATCGTCGGTCTGCGCCGGTCCGCCGTGCTTATCCACCAGGAGCACGTCGGGGTCACCGATCGGGAGGATCGAGAACTCGAAGGTCTCATCAGGCGCGTCCTCGGGGTACCGCGTGATGTTCGTGTAGCTGTCCTCCGCTTCGAAGTAGTAGTGGATCTCGGATCCCGGCACCATGTTGTACGCCGGTGGCGGAACGAGCCACCACTCGCCGTCCGGAGGCGACTCCTGCCGGCAGTCGTAGCTGTGCCACAGGCCGCCGCCGTCGTCCGACGCGAGGAGACGCACCTCCACCACACCCTGCGGGTCGGTCACGCGCACGCGTCCCGTGTCGAGGAGCGCCTCCGCGAGCTCGACGTCGAACCGGTCGCGGAAGCGGTGCCGAGGCAGGCACTCGATGTCAGTTCCCGGCTGCCCGACCGGGACGTCGACCCCGATCCAGTTCAGAAAGACGCCTGCCTGGTGCGGCTGCCCCCCTTCCTCGTTCCACACGCGCCAGTTGATGGCGAGCCAGTCGTTCCCGGCGAACCGGTCCCAGTTGTCGGTCTCGGTCGTCCAGTAGTGGCCGCCGTACCACGCACCCTCTTCCTCGTCGCGGATGGCGCTCAGATCCTGGACGCACTCCGGCGTGTCGCCCACGTTGATCCAGAGGTCGTAGTAGTCGTGCGCCCCGCGCGGGCAGTCGACCCACATGTCCCACATCGCGGTGAGCCGCGGAGCGCCCGAGATGTCGATCGGTGGGCTCACGAGCCACGCGTCCTCGAAGTCCACGAGCTGGCTCGTGAACGGATCGACGGCAGCGTACATCCACTCACCCTCGTCGCGGTCATCGCAGCTGTGCGCGCGACCCGTCATGAAGTCGTACCAGTACTGCCCGCGCCAGAACCTCTGGCCGACCTGGCCGGATGCCGGCCTGTCTTCGTGGATCCACCCGGTGTCGCCCTGCTCGCAGTCGTCGTAGAAGTAGGGCATGGCGTTCACCGCGACCTCGATGTTGTCGAGCTGCCACGCGCCGTCCTTGCAGGAGTTCCTCGGCGGGTTGCTCGGCGTGTCGGCCGACGAGTAGGTCTCGTCGGACTGGAACAGGAATCTCAGGAGGATGTCCTGTCCCGCGTAGTCCGAGAGCGACACGAGTTCGCTCTGCCATGGAACCGACGCGCCCGGATCACCCTGGAAGCCGGGATTCGTGTAGGTGGCAAGCGTCGTCCAGGTGTCGCCTCCGTCCGTCGAGACGTCGACGGAGCCCCAGTCGTAGTCGCGCTCCATGGCGTAGCGGTGGTCGAACGAGAGCGTGACGACGTCCCCAGGCTCACTCGCCTCCGAGAGGGCGAAGTCCCTCGAGAGCTCCTGGGTCCAGCGATTCCCGTATCCGCGAGCCTGCGCCCAGCAGTCGTTCCCGGTTCCACACCACCAGGCGCTGTCGCCCACGGTGGGAGGAGAGAGACCGAACGTCGAATCGATGTGCCAGAAGTTCTCCTGCGCGAACGTCTCGCTCATGTCGTACGTGCTCCAGCCCGCGTTGTCGCCCGAGAGATCGGAGAAGTCCGCATAGAAGATCCACAGCCTCTCGGTGTCAGCGCCGCCGGGGACGTCCGTGATGCCCGAGGAACCAGGCGACTGCGGGGATTCGGCCGCGCGGTGCGCCGGATGCACCGCGATGGCCGCGCCCGTGAGCGATACGACGGCAACGATGGCCGATAGGACGAGAGGAACGCCACGCATGGATTCACCTCCTCGCCCAGCGGCCGACCGCCGTGCGACCGGCCGCAGCTTGTGTCACAGCACGCCCCGAGCCCACACCGGCGACGGGGCGCTCTCCGTACCCCTACTTCAGAAGGACGGCCTTCTTCTCCGACGTGAAGCCCGGCGCCTCGACCCTGCAGAAGTAGATCCCGCTCCCGCAGGGCTCGCCCGCGTCGTCGCGTCCATCCCAGACGACCTTGCCCGTGGCCCCGGCCGCGAGCTCGGCATCGAGGAGCGTCCGGACGAGCCGCCCTCCGACCGTGTAGACCCGCACGGTCGTGCGGCCGGCCTCCTTCACGCTGTACTCGATCGTCGTCGACGGGTTGAACGGGTTCGGATAGGCGTCCGAGATCGTGTTCCGGTACGAGCCGTCAGCGACGCCGGTCCCCGGTCCCGATGACGCGACGTCGAAGTAGTCCAGGATGTTCCGCATGAGATCGACGCGGTCCGCGAGACCACCGTCTCCTCTCACCGACGCTTCGCTCAGGTCGCCCATGTACTCGAGTCCGAAGCCCATGTTGATGGTCTGATAACCCATGGTCGGCTCGTCGTACGCGACCGCCGCGGGCGCCGTCGACAGGTCGCTCCGCACGTACTCGAGAATCGTGACGGCTCCGGCGGTCCCCGGCATCGCCTCGATCTCGTCGAACTCGGGAAGCTGCGGGCATCCAGCCAGGAGATCGCAGCAGCCGTCGTCGTGCGTCATGAACCCGAATCCGGCGTCGCAGACCTCGAGGTCCATGCCGCCGACCGAGTCCGAGTTGAACGCGGTCGCCATCCACATGCCGTAGAGCCCGTGTGGATCGCCGTGCCTCATGACGATCTCGTAGCCGATGTCGTTCCCGGCCAAGAGGAGGTTCCTCTCCTCGTTCTCGGACGCGGCCGTGAGCCAGTCGACGAGGTTCTGCTGATCGCCGGGCTTGACGACGTTCCAGTCGAGGTCGTTCCCGAACCAGATCACGGTCTCGTAGTGGTCGAGGCCCTCGAGGATCGGTCCGTCCGAGTCCGTTCCCTCGGTCGACGGGTCCCGCACGTCGAACCTGTTCCACTCGTGGCCGAGGATCTCGAGCGCCTCCTCGTAGTAGTTCTGCGACTCGCGCCCGTACTGTTCGTTCTCGTTCTGCGCGCGCCCGCCGTGCTTGTCGACGAGCAGGATGTCCGTGTTCCTCTCCTCCTCCGCAGGGATCGGGAGGATCGAGAACTCGAAGGTCCGGTCGGGAGCGTCGCTTGGACGGACCGCGATGTTCCCGAGGTTGTCCAGCGCCTCGAAGTAGTAGATGATCTCGACCCCGGGCACCATCAGATTCGCGGGCGGCGGGACGATCCACCTGGTTCCATCCGGGGGCGACTCGCGTCGGCACGCGTACTGATACCACGTCATGCCGCCGTCGTTCGATGCGAGCATGCTCACCTCGAGCACGCCGTCGGCGTCCACGACCTGCACGCTGCCGGAATCCGTGAGGGCCTCCGCGAGCTGCTCTCCGAACCAATCCCGGAACGGGCGCTCGACCACGATCCGGGTCGCGTGCGCCGCGTCCCCCGTCGGAATGCCCACGTCGACCCAGTTCAGGAAGATCCCGCCCATGTGGTAGGCGCCGGGCTCGGGCGGCTCTTCGTTCCACACGCGCCAGTTCATGCTGAGCCAGTCGTTCCCCGCAAACTCGGTCCAATCGTCGGTCTCGGTCGTCCAGCGGTAGCCGCCG
>JALGVU010000422.1 GCA_025774545.1 bacterium
AAACTCGTCTCGACCTCGGCGTTGACCCCGGCGCCATAGTAGTCACGCATGACGCCGATGCGCACGCCACGAAGATCGCCGTCGTCCAGGGCGGCGAGGAAGTCAGGCACCTGCACCGGGAAATCCTCCGCGGCAGGATCGGTGGGATCCTCTGCCACCATCGCCGTCAAGAGCGCGGCCGCGTCTCGGACCGAGCGCGCGATGGGACCGGCGGTGTCCTGGCTGTGGGCGATGGGGATGATACCGTCGCGACTGACGAGTCCGAGCGTGGGCTTGATGCCCACGACACCGGTGGCGCCCGAGGGACAGACGACGGACCCGTCCGTCTCGGTGCCGACAGCCACCACCGTGAGGTTCGCGGCCACCGCCACTGCCGAACCGCTGGAAGAACCGCAGGGGTTGCGATCCAGAACGTACGGGTGTTTGGTCTGCCGGCCCTGGCTGCTCCAGCCGCTGGACGAGTTGTCCGACCGGAAGTTCGCCCACTCGCTCAGGTTCGCCTTGCCCAGGATCACGGCGCCGGCCTCGCGCAGCCGTGCCACGACGAAGGCGTCCCGGGCGGCCCTGTGGCCCGCGAGCGCCAGTGACCCGGCGGTCGTCGTGAGCTGGTCGCCGGTGTCGATGTTGGCCTTGAGCACGACCGGAATGCCATGGAGCGGGCCCCGGGGGCCAGTGCGGCCCCTCTCCTCATCCAGCGCAACGGCGATCGCAAGCGCGTCCGGGTTGATCTCGACGATGGCGTTCAAGCGCGGCCCCGCGTCGTCCAGAGCCGCAATCCGATCGAGGTAGTACTGCACGAGCCCACTCGCCGTGAGGCGCCCATCCTGCATGAGCGATTGAAGCGCCTCAATGTCATACTCCTCGAGTTCGAGTGCGCCCTGCGTGGCAGGTCGTGGGCTGCTCTCCGCCGCGCTCAAGCCAGGAAGGATCAGGAGGCAGATGAGCCCCACCGCCAGGTAATCGGCGCGAACGCACCGGGGCTGGGATCTACGAAAGCGCGACCTTCTGACTGTCATGATCAGACTCCGTTCTGCACCGATGCCACACCGGGTGGAGCATCCCCGAAACCAGATTGCCGGGCGTCACACCGGTCCTGCACAGGCCGGGGAGAGTTCGGCCACGCCACCTCTCCGGAGCCTCGGTCACCACGCCGCCCGAAATGAGCGGCAGAGACACCCCTGTGGTTCCACCACGAGCCCGGTGTACTGAGTCAGCTCCATCACTCGCCCTTGAGCCGCCGGTCGAGTTCGAGCAGTTCCTCGTTGGTGGGATCGGCCTCGAGCCCCGCCGCGACGGCCTCCTTGGCGGCGTCGGTGTTGCCCCAGTCGATCGCGATCGTCGCAAGGCGCAGCCACTTCGCCACGTTGTGCGCCGTTGCCTCGCCATCCGCGCTCTCGTGGGCAAGCGGCACGTAGGTCTGCATGCTCTTCCAGGCGAGATCGTAGTACTCGTCGAACCGCGCGGGTGGCGCCGAGTACTGCATGTTGTGGGAGACCCCGTCGATGAGAAGATCGACCATCTGGAGACGGTTCGTCATGCCCTGCATCGTGAGGGTCGCCGTCCGCCTGAAGGCCGGCTGATCGTTGAACACGATCGCCTCGATGTTCGTGTCGACACCAACGCGTCTCTCTACGTCCTCGAGCTGCTCTGCAAGGTCCCCGAGGTCGGTGATGGCGATGGTCTTGACGAGCACGCGGAGTTCCACGCGACCCCGCTCCGTGTCGAACGCGACCTTACCCCGCGGGTCGTCAGGATACTCGGTGACTCCCCAATCGGCCGGAGGATCGATAGTGAAGAAGCCCTTGGGGTCCTCGTAGGTGGCATCGGCCAGCTCTCGGGAGGCCTGTTCCTCTGCAGCCGGAGTCGAGGAGGGTTCTTCCGAGGACTCCCCTCGCGCGGCAGGCTCGGACTCCGAAGTACAGCCGCAGAGGAGCGTGACAAGGAGAAGAGCGAATCCCAGGGCGAGGGCGATCATCCGTGCGACTCGGGGGTCATCGGACGTTCCGCGAGACACGGTCAGCATGGGTGGGCTCCTTTGCTTGGGATGCTCCGAGCCAAGCACGAATGAGTGACGGCCGTCAAGGGCGGCGCGGTTGACGCGTGCCGTAGGACCATCTGGCTCCGCGCGCATCGCCAGATCCTCGGGCCCCACCTGAGGGCGCTGATCTTCCCGCGGCCGTCTACTCCAGCTGGACGATCGCCAGGATGACGTCCTCGTCGCTCACGACCCGGCTGCGATGCCCCTTGCCGGTCGTGTCCTCGAGCAGCGTGACGCTCCCGGCCGAGAATCGCCGCACCTCCCCGTCGCTCGTCTCCGCCTC
>JALGVU010000423.1 GCA_025774545.1 bacterium
CCGGGGGCGGGGGGCACCGTCACGGTAGACGCCGGCGGCGTGGTCCTCGACGCGGCAGCGAACGGTACCGGCAACCCCGCGCTGATCATCCAGGGAAACGAGCTCTACGAGCCCGCCATCGAGATCGCCAACACCGAGACGGGTTACGAGGCGTGGCAGCTGAACGTCCAGGGCTCGGGCCAGTTCGGAATCACCAGGAGCCAGGCGTTCACGCCGTTCCGAATCGACGGCAACTCCTTCAATAACGAGCTCGTTCTCTCCAGCACCGGTGTGGGCATCGGCTGGCCATGGCCGACGGAGATGCTGCACGTCGAGGGAGCGGTCAGGCTCGGAACCACCACCAACAGCAACGCGGGTACCATCCGCTGGACCGGATCGGACTTCGAGGGCTACGACGGGGGAGGCTGGCAGTCGCTGACCACCTCTGCCGTAGGCGGCAATACCCTGGATGGAGCGTACGACGAGGGTGGGCCGGGAGCCGGGCGGACGATCGCGGTGGATTCCGGGTCAATGGTCCTCGATGCGACGGGGAACGGCGGCGGCAATCCGGGCCTGGTCATCGAAGGTGATAACACCTACGAGCCGAATCTTCGGCTCGCCTGGGGAAGCACGAGTAGCTACAGCCTGCACAACAACAACGACGAGTTCATGATCAGCAAGCACATCGCACCTACGACGACTACCCCGTTCAGGATTCGATCCGACGCAACCTCCGGCCAGCTGACCATCGCGTCGGGGGGCGTCGGACTCGGCACGGTTGCGCCGAACGAGAGACTCCAGGTACTGGGCGCCATCAACATCGGCAACACGACGAACAGCAACGCGGGTTCGATCCGCTGGACAGGCACCGACTTCGAGGGATACGACGGGGGTGCGTGGCAGTCCCTGACGCCTTCGGGCCCGGACGGCGACTGGGACATCGTCGGCGATGACTTGTATTGCTCGGTCTCGGGTGATGTGAAGATCGGAGAGGAAAGTCCGCGAGCCGGACGGCTTCGAGAAGAGAGCAGCGACGCATCAATGGCGAACGCGCCGGGAAGCAGGCAGGCTGGGAAGCTCGAAGTGAAGGTGGAGAGCATGGACGGCATCTACGGCGAGCTCATGGAGATGGATGCCATTTCAGACGGGAGGGCTGCCATCGTCGGCGCTCGCATCGGGTGGTCCGAGAACCCCGGGAGTGGCTACGGCGCGGAGGAGACCAACAACGGCATGAAGGGCTGGAACGTGCCGATCGGCGGAGCGGAGTACACCTTCGGCGTCGCCGGCTACACTCAATTCGGCAGTCACAGACGGACAGGTGGCGTGCTCGGCGCGGAGTCCAGCGGATCGAGCTGGGGAGCGTTGGGTTACATCGACGAGAACGGTAACGAGTGGGGCATCTACTCGCCCTACGACGCTTCCGTCGGCGGACTCCGGATGGCAGCCGGAGCGCAGGATGGGTACGTGTTGACCTCGGACGCAGTCGGCGTCGGCACCTGGCAGCCTCCGTCAGAAGGGAGCATCGGCGGCAGCGGTCTGACGGGGTACATCCCGCGCTTCACGGGCACCACCGCAATCGGGAACTCCGTGATCTATGAGACGGGTGGCAATGTCGGGATCGGCACGACGAGTCCGACCGAGAGGCTCCAGGTGTTTGGCAACGCGGAGGTCACCGGCGAGCTGGAGGCGAGCACGGTTCGTCCTGGAGATATGTGGCTCGGGTCATTCCTCATGAGCACTGGTGGTGGTAACGATCTCTTCGTCCAGGACTACGGCGGCAGCGGATCGATGATCCTGAACCCCTACGGCGGAGGGCCGGTCGTCGTTGGTGGGGACGGAGGAACCGCAGGCATGGACATCACGGGGGATCTCGACGTCGACGGCGACCTGACGGTCACCGGAACGCTCTCACTCCCTGGGAGCTTCGCGGTGGCCGAGACCCTCTACGTCGGTGCCCTGACCATCACCGGCGGCATGGATCTCGCCGAGCCGTTCGAGCTCTCTTCCGGAAGGCCCATTCCGGAGGGATCGCTGGTCGTGATCGATGCCGAGAACCCTGGGAAGCTCAAGATGAGCGACCGAGCATACGATCGGCGGGTCGCGGGAGTCGTGAGCGGCGCGGGCGGGATCAACCCGGGCGTCACGCTCGAGCAGAAGGGGATCGCCGAGGGCGGCCAGAACATCGCGCTGAACGGCAGAGTCTACGCCCTGGCGGATGCCAGCGCGGGCGCGATCGAGCCGGGCGATCTCCTGACCACATCCACACGCGCAGGACATGCCATGAAGGCGACCGACAGGGATCGCTCCCACGGCGCGGTCATCGGGAAGGCGATGAGCAGAGAGGAGGAACGGCCATGAGATGGAATAGACCGAAGATCCTGGCGCACACGCTGCTGGCCCTCGTGACGTTTCTCCTGCTGGTCCCTCCGGCGTCTGAGGCAGCCACGCGCAGCGAAGACGAAGTACGCGCCGCGGTCCAAACCTGGGTGCGGCACGTCACGGCGGACGCCAAGCCCGGCGCCGCAGTGGAACGGATGGAGCCTCACGAGGCCGATGGCCGCACGGTGGCGTATGTCGTGCGTCTTGAGGGCGGTGGGTACTGCCTCGCCAGCAACGACGACGGACTTCTCCCCGTGTACGCCTACAACCCGATCGGCGAGTACGACGCCGAGAGCGGGTTCAGCCAGGCCGTCCTCTGGGAGATCGAGGTGAGGTCCGGCGGGCTGAGCAGATCCAGCAGTCAGAGTGGCGAAGAGAGCGTCGCGAGCGCGTCTGCTACTCTGCGCCGGCGGGCCATGTGGGACGATCTCGTCGCGGGCCGAGTGCCGCCGCGGGTCTCCCGGAGTGGCTCCCGTGTCGAGCCGTATTCGCTCGAGCTGAACGTGACTACTCAGTGGCACTACGAGGATCCATTCAACGACATGTGCCCGGTGGGCTACGGGGGCGATCGCTGTGAAACGGGTCCATGCGCGATCAACACCGCCAGGGTGCTCAGCTACTGGGAGTGGCCGAAGAACGGCACCGGATCCCATTCGTTCACGTGGGACGGAGACGATTCCTGTAACGGTACGGTCGGGGGAGAGGTGCTGAGCGCGACCTACAGCGACGCCTACGATTGGGCCAACATGCCGGACGACTGCATCGGGGGTTGTACCCAGAGCGAGATCGACGCCGTTGCGGAACTGGCACACGAGATCGGGGTGGCGGTCGAAGTGGACTACGGTGTCTGCTGGACCGGGCAGTTCGACGGAACTGAGTGGGGCGGGTGTCTCGAGACGTACTTCGAGTACGATGAGGACGCGGAGTACGATCCGTACGGCGTGATCAACTACTCGAACCTCACGCACGAACTCCTGTGGCTCCGACCGGTGCTGATGACCATAGACAACCCTCCCTGGGCGCCGTCCGTCAATTACCACACCTGCGTCGTCTACGGCTACAGCAAGTCAACGGACCCAGACCGTCAGTTTCTTCTGGGTACCGGCGAACCTGGTGGTCACCGTGTGTGGTACCAATGGGACGAACTGGGTGGCGGAACCGACAGGGGGCAGTACTCCTACATCGCGCCGGCCAGTGTTGTCAGGTTCGTGGGTTCTCCGATGAGCGGGGACGGCAGTCCCGCTGATCCCTATCTGAACGTCGGCGCAGCCGCATTGAGCGCGCCGGACAACACGACTCTGGTGCTCAAGACCGGCTCCAGCAAC
>JALGVU010000124.1 GCA_025774545.1 bacterium
GGAACTGGCTCGCGTACATGGTGCACGAGCGGGGAGACTGGGCCGGAACGGATCGCCCGTCGATCCGCACCACGGACGAGATCATCGTCAGTGGCCAGCTCCTCGGCTGGTGCTTCTCGATCGCGCCCGAGGGACACATCGTCGTCCCGCTCTTGAAGGAGCTTGCCCCGGTTCGGGCGTTCTCCGACCGATGCGGCCTGAACATAGAGGACGCCGGAGGTCCTGCGCAGTTCGTGCGACAGGAGCTCGACGACCGCGCGATCCGGTTCGAGAGCGAGTACGGGAGCCTCGACGCGAGGGCGGCCGATCTCGGCGTCGTGGCGTTCACCGATGGCAATCGGGAGACGTGGGACCACTTCGTCCGGTCCCCGGAGGCCTTCGCCTCCGATCTCGCTGCGGGCGGCCTGCCGGGGCTGCGGCAGGAGGGCCCGCTTCTGACGACCGGCTGGCATCAGAAGGAACCGTACAACGACGACTGTCCCCAGGGCGACGTCGACTGCGAGCTGTGTCCGCTCTCGTGGATCCAGCCGCGCGATCCGACGTGGGTCGGCTGCGTCGCGACTGCGGCCGCCCAACTCATGCGCTACCACGAGTGGCCGATCTCGGGAGGCAGCCACGCTTACGTGTGGGACGGCGACGAGTCGTGCTACGAGGCCGAAGACTTCCCGAGCGCGGAGATCTACGCCGACTTCAGTAACGGCTACGACTGGGCCAACATGCCCGACGACTGCACGGGCGGCTGCACGCCTGCACAGGAGGACGCGCTCGCCGAGCTCAACTACGAGGTGGGGGTCGCCTTCGGCATGGACTGGGGCGTCTGTGGATCGCACGCCTACACGTTCCACGCCCAGACCGTCCTCCCGAGGGACTTCTGTTACGGCCCGTTCTCGCGCGTGACGCTCAGATTCGATCCGTGCGCGTATGGTGGATGGTGGGGGATTCAGAGGGAGATCGAGCAGGCCCGCCCCGCACTGTATAGCGTTGCGCACCCCGACGGCGGGCACGCCATGGTCGCCGACGGCTGGATGAGGAGTGGCAACCTGACGTACGTCCACCTCAACTACGGGTGGAGCGATCAGGGCTACAACACCTGGTACTCCGAGGAAGATGCCCTTCCCGGCTCGGCGTGGCCGGAGGAGGAGTACATCGTCATGGGGCTGGAGCCGGGACCGGTCGGCTGGTACGACACGTTCTCCCTCGAGGAGGCGCTCGCGGGCACACTGTGGATCAGCGTCTCGGACGCTGACGACGGGGTGATGGCCGTCCAGGTCAATGTGTCGAACGACGAGGGAGAGACCTGGCTGAGTCACGAGATGCTCCCGACCACCGAGCCGCACGAGCAATGCAAGATCTGGTACCTGCCTTCCGCGCACGCCGCGACGTCGATCCAGCCCAATTCGACGATGTGGTACTACTTCGACGTCTTCGGCTGGAGCGGTTCGCACTACATGCCGTGGCATCTCAACGACGACGCCACGTGGCCCGATGAGGGCCCGTTCTACGAGTTCTCGCTTCTCCCGATCGCCGGCTCCCCGAGCGACCCCGGTATCCTCCTCGTGAACAAGACGGGGGAGCGCGCCAATTCGTGGTGGGGACCGGGCGACATCCCGTGGTGGTGCAACGAGAGGGAGGCGAACGCCGAGTACTACTACACCGAGGCGCTCGCGGTTCTCGGGTACGAGTGGGAGACCTACGACGTCCAGCAGCCCCGCTCTCCCTTCGGGATCGCCAACGGGCCTGACACGGCGGCGATGAAGCACTACAACACGCAGATCTGGTTCACCGGGAACGCCCACCACCGCACGCTCACGCCGCGGGACCAGGCGCATCTGATCTCCTGGCTGTACGAGGCCGGCGAGGGGAAGGACCGCAACCTTCTCATCATGGGAAACAACGTGGGCTACGAGATGATCGAGGCCGCGATGGAGACCCTGGACTTCTACGGATCGTGGCTCGGCTCGCGGTACGTCGGGAACCTCGACGGCTCGATCGGTCCCGACAGCCTCCCGACGCTCAAGGACCATCCGGGGGACCACACGTTCATGGACTGGGACGATGGCGAGTGCGATCTCCTGGGCGGGCACCCGCCCTTGGGGTTCCCTCGAATCTTCGACGTGATCGAGCCGTTCCCTGGGCTCGCGGGAACCCAGATCGCCGTCGATTACGAGAACTACGACAGCGAGACCCTCCCGGCGGGCGTCGCGTACACCCATCCGACGCTCGAGTACAAGACCGTGAACATCGGTTTCGGTCTCGAGTACATCACGGAGACCGAGATATCCTTCCCCAGGATCCACGGTCTCGAGGACCGGGTGAACCTGATGGAGAACATCCTGGGCGGCCGCGGACGGTCGGGCTTCTTCGGCCTCACGCCGACGGGTCAGTCGACCGACGTCGCCGGGGCACCGCGCGAGAACGTCCTGTCGCACGCGCACCCGAACCCGTTCAACCCGTCGACGACGATTGCCTACCGCGTGAGCGACGGGGGGCGCGCCACGATCGGCGTGTACAGCGTCGCCGGGAAGCTCGTCCGTACGCTCCTCGACGAGGAGGTCGAGCCGGGAGCGTCGGGCCGCGTCGTGTGGGACGGGAGGGACGATCGCGGGGAGTCGTGCGCGAGCGGCGTCTACTTCTACCGGATCGAGACGCCCGGATGGCAGAGCTCGAGGAAGCTCGTGCTTCTCAAGTAGCCGCGCGGATGGCCGGAACGAGGAACGGCCCCTGCTCTCGGAGCGGGGGCCGTTCTTCTTCCACGCGCGTCGGAACGTCCCGGCGCGTCGGTCCTCACATGGGTACGGCGGGCGGCTCCACGGCCGGCGCCCCTGTGTCCGGTGGCCGGTCAGACGGCGCGTCCTCGTACCACTCCTCCTCCGGCGGATCGTCGGACTCCCAGTCGATCTGGCGAATCTTCCAGACGTCTCCTTCCTTCAGGAAGAAGATCGAGACCGGGATGCGCTGTCCCGTCTCGATCTGCACCTCTCCGTCGATGCAGCCCTCGTCCCCCTCGATGGTGCGCTCCCACCACGTCGCGTCGGAGTAGCCCGCGAGGGCGCTCTCCTGCGCGAACGAGCGAAGCTCGGCGATGCTCGTGTCGCCGTGGAACTCGGAGGAGAGATGACCGTAGGCGCCCTGGAAGTCTCCGTCCTCGAGCGCGGCGAAGAAGTCGTCCGCCACATCGACGAGGCTCGCCGTCACGCCGAAGGAGACGATGAACACGACGACACCGACGCCCATGCAGATGGAGAAGATGATCCGGAATGGCCTCTTCATGGATGCCTCCTTGAAGAAACGGATCGCGGACGACCCGGAGACCGGCCGCCGCCTGACTGAGACGGATCGCGAGGGAGGCGGCGTGCGGGGTCCCTTGCGAGGTAACCTCACGAGAACATCTCCGATCATTCGAGCAAGAACGGTGCCCGGCCCGCCCTCGTGACATCGAGGGAGCCGCCTGCACGAACCGCGACCGTCCGGGAAGCAGTGAGCAGAAGCCTCTATACATGGCGGGAGAGCCTCGCTAGAATCGTACTGCTCGCGGAACCACCCGAGGTTACGGCGATGAGTGAACGGCCGCTCGCCTATCGCGTTACGCGCCGGCGATCGCGGCCGTCTGAGGTGCACGCCTTGATCGGCAAGACCGTCTCTCACTACAGAATCCTCGAGCTGCTCGGCGAGGGCGGCATGGGTGTCGTCTACAGAGCCGAGGACACGAGACTCGGCCGCACCGTCGCGCTCAAGTTCCTTCCGACCGGACTCACGAGCGACCCCAAGGCCAAGGAGCGCTTCGTCCTCGAGGCCCGCGCCGCATCGTCCCTCAATCACCCGAACATTTGCACGATCCACGACATCGACGAGACGGAAGACGGGCAGATGTTTATGTGCATGGCCTGCTACGACGGCGAGACGGTGAAGGAGACGCTCGAACGCGGCCCGCTTCCGATACCACAGGCACTCGACATTGCGCTCGCCGTCGCCCGTGGACTCGGATGCGCGCACGAGCGGGGAATCGTCCATCGTGACATCAAGTCGGCGAACATCCTGACGACGGAAGACGGGCACGTGACGATCCTCGACTTCGGCCTCGCGAAGCTCAAGGGGCAGGCCGATCTGACGACGCCCGGGACGACGCTCGGAACGGTAACGTACATGTCGCCGGAGCAGGCCCGCGGAGAGCCGGTCGACGAGAGGACCGACATCTGGGCTCTCGGAGTCGTGCTCCACGAGATGATCGCGGGCAGGCCGCCCTTCGACGGGGAGCACCCTCAGGCCATCATCCGCGCGGTTCTGAATGACGCCGCGAGGCCTCTCAGAGACGCGTGCCCCGACGCGCCGGACGAGCTCGAGCGCATCATCTCGAAGGCGCTCGCGAAGCGCCCGGACGATCGCTACCCCAGCGCCGCTGCGTTCATCGAGGACTTGGAGCCCGTCCGTGAGAGCCTCCGAACGGGCTCGACGGGACCGCGCCCCTCCGAAGCGAGACCGAAACCGTCCGTCGCCGTTCTCCCGTTCACGAACATGAGCGCGGATCCCGAGCAGGAGTACTTCTGCGACGGGATGGCCGAGGAGATCATCAACGTGCTCGCTCGACTGGAGGGGCTGCGCGTCGTCGCGAGGACCTCGGCCTTCGCCTTCAAGGACGAGAAGCTGGACGTCCGGGAGGTCGGCCGCAGGCTCGACGTAGAGAGCGTCCTCGAGGGGGGCGTGCGCAAGGCAGGGAGCCGCGTCCGGATCACCGCGCAGCTCATCAGCGTCGACGACGGGTTCCATCTGTGGTCCGAGCGGTACGACCGCGAGCTCATGGACGTCTTCGCGATCCAGGACGAGATCGCGGGCGCGATCGTCGATCGACTGAAGGGCGAGCTCCTCGGCCCCGACCGCGACGCGCTGTCGGGGCATCGAACCCGCGACATCGAGGCGTACACGCTCTACCTGAAGGGCCGGCATCACTGGAACCGACGCATCCCCGCCGCCGTGGAGAAGGCGAGGGAGTGCTTCCTGCAGGCGATCGAACGAGACCCGGACTACGCGGATGCCTACGTCGGCCTCGCGGACAGCTGGGTCGTGCTCGAGAACTTCCGCGCGGTCGAGCCCGAGGAGGCGTTCAGGGAGGCGGCCGCGGCGGTCGCGAGGGCGCTCGCCATCGACGGCACTCTCGCCGAGGCATACGCCACCCGCGGGTGGCTCAAGATGGTGGCCGAGTGGGACTGGGCGGGCGCGGAGAGCGATCTCCGAAGAGCCATCGAGCTCAACCCGAGTTACCCCTCGGCGCGCCAGTGGTACGCCGTGTACCTCCTGGTGGTGGGAAGGAGCTCGGAGGCGATCGAGGAGAGCCGGCGAGCCGAGGAGCTCGACCCCCTCTCCCCGATCATCGGCACGATCGTCGCGAACCTGCTCGAGAACGCGGGGCGGAACGAGGAGTCGCTCGCACAATACAACAAGGTCCTCGCGATGGACCCGTCGTTCAGCATCGCGCGCCTCGGGCTCGCCGGTTCGCGTATCAGGAACGGCGACCTCGAGGGGGGCCTCGCGGAGATCGAGAAGGTCGTGAGAGGCGCCGGCCTGGATCGATGGCGCCATCCGGCGATCGGCAACGCCTTCGCGCTCGCAGGCAGGCGGGAGGAGGCGCTGCGGATCGCCGAGGAGATCGAGCGATCGCCCGAGGGGACGGCGGGCAGCGAGAGCATGCTCGCCGCGATCTACGCGATGCTCGGTGAGACCGACCGCGCACTCGACTGGCTGGAGCGATCGGTCGAGGGGCCGTCGCTGCAGGTCCTCCATCTGACGACCGAACCGGCCTTCGGGAGCCTCCGCTCCGAGCCGAGATACCAGGCCTTGCTCCGCAAGGTCGGCCTGCCCGCGCCGCGGGAGGGATCACACACGCCGGACGAGTCCGGCGCGTGAGCTCGAGCGGTACGGTAGCGAAGCAGCACGACAGACGTTTGCCGACGAAACCACGAAGGACTCTCTTCACCTTCAGCTGGAGGTCAGCATGCCCCGCGCTCGGATCGAGTACCCTTCCGGAAGCCACATCCCGAGTCTCTCCCGCACGTGCGCGGCCGCATGTCTCGCCGTGATCCTGGCTGCGATGATGCTCATCGCCGGCTGCGGCTCGGACGGCGACGGCGGACCGTCGGGACCGTCGGGAATCGAGATCACACTCGGCCGGACGCGGGTACAGGTCACTCAGACCCTCGGGGTCGTCGCGCAGTACGTCTCCGCCCGCGACGCGGCGCCTGAGTGCGACTGGTATGTCGACGGCGTGCTCGGAGGGGACGCCGAGAAGGGCACGATCACGCAGGAGGACCCCGCGGTCTACACGGCGCCCGCCACCGTTCCCGCGGCGGGGCGCGTCGAGATCTCAGCGATCGACCAATCGAACGCCGAGTTCAGCGCGGTCGACAGCCTGGACGTCGTGTTCACGATCCGCTACGTCGACGACGAGTTCGGCGTCGACACGCCCGGACGAGGCGCGTGGGCGGCGCCCTTGAGGACGATCGGCTATGCCCTCTGGGCAACCGACTCGGGCGACACGATCGAGGTGCTGCCGGGCACGTACGACGGTCCGGGCAACCGCGATCTGGACTTCGACGGCAAGGCGGTCGTTCTTCGCAGCACCGGCGGCGAGCGCTCCGCGACGATCGACTGCGGGAACGCGGCGAGAGGTTTCGCCATCGAGAGTGGCGAGGGGGCCGGCACCGTCGTCGATGGGTTCACGATCACGAACGGGAGCGAGGTCGACGGCGCGGGGATCTACTGCCGGGACTCATCGCCGACGATCGTGAACTGCACGATCTCGAGCTGCGTCGCGAGCAACGACGGTGGGGGGATCTACTGTCACACGGCCTCCCCCACTTTCACGGGCTGCACGGTCTCGGGGAACGAGTCCCACGACAGCGCCGGGGGGATGATCTGCTTCGACTCGTCGATGGTGCTCGTGAATTGCTCCTTCATCGGGAATTCCACGACGGACGAGGGAGGGGGGCTCTGCCTCAAGGAATCGTCGGTCGCCCTGACGAACTGCACGTTCGCGGACAACACGACCGACGATGAGGGCGGCGGTCTCTACTGCGACGACTCATCGGTCACCCTCGAGGACTGCGCCTTCGAGGAGAACTACGCTGAGATCCTTGGCGGTGGTCTCTACGCCTACGGCAGCTCGGTCGCGCTCGCCGCGTGCTCCTTCACGGGGAACCGCTCTCCCGGCGACGGCGCGGGAGGTCTCTACAGCGAGTACGATAGCACGATCGCCCTCGCCGACTGCGTCTTCACCGGCAATCAGGGCGGCTCCTGCGGCGGCGGACTCGGCAGCTACAGCGACGATTCGGTCGTGATCGTGAGCTGCACGTTCACGGGGAACGAGACTCCGGACGACGGGGGTGGAGTCTACCTCGAGTACTCCCCGGGGTCCGTCACCGACTGCGAGTTCAGGGGCAATGAAGCGGAGAACGGCGGGGGTATGTTCATGTTCGACACGTCGTTCACCGTGACGGGGTGCACGTTCTCCTCGAACACGGCCGAATCGGACGGTGGCGGACTCGTCTGCGACACGTCCTCCCCACTGATCACCGACTGCGAGTTCGAGGACAACGTCGCGACGATCGACGGCGGCATGGGCGGCGGGATGGCCTGTTGG
>JALGVU010000003.1 GCA_025774545.1 bacterium
TATGGCAGAGCAGAAGAAGATCAACATCGAGCTGCGAGACGCGGAGGCTGAGGGCGTCTACGCCAACTTCGCCATGATCACGCACTCCCCAGCCGAGTTCGTCATCGACTTCATCCGCGTCCTGCCGGGCACGAAGAAGAGCCGGGTCCACGCCAGGGTCGTGATGGCCCCGCAGAACGCGAAGGCCCTCCTGGGGGCCCTCAAGGGAAACATCGACAAGTACGAGAGCCGACACGGCGAGATCAAGTCTTCGGGCGACGGGCAGCCCGAGAAGCAGATTGGATTCCAGTAGGAACTGGACCCTTGACCCAAAGGAGGTAGCGAGAGGTTGCGTGAGGCTCCTGCCGACCCCAGGGCCGGCGGCCTGAGTGAGCCAACCATGGCTTTCTGGGGAAACAGGGGGCGAGAAGGCCCCTGACAACCAGAAGGAGGTGCGTACGAAGAAGAGCCAAACTGGACTTCCGTGAGGAGTTCCGTTGGGTTGTGAGAGTTCTGAAACCGGGCATTTCAAGGAGGCTTAGGAATGAGACGCAGCATTCTCTCGATCACGGCGATCGCTCTCATGTTCGTCTTCGCGACGGGCGCGAGCGCGTTCGACTATCTGTACACCCGCGACACGGCGATGACGCACGACGCCGGGACCTTCGGCGTCGACGCCGCGTTCGTCTACTTCGGGCACACGAGCGCCTTCGACCACGAGGGCGAGAGCCAGGACTTCGCGGACGACGTCAGCTTCAAGGAGACGGTCATCCCGATCAACATCTTCTACAGCGTCACCGATCAGCTCGAGATCGGCATACAGCCGAAGTTCGTCATGCCGAAGTACGAGAGCCCGGGCGGCGACGAGGACGGCTCCGGCCTCGGCGACACGTGGATCGACGCCAAGTACATGTTCATGCCCGAGCCGATGGTGACGGCGCGCGTGGCCTTCAAGATCCCGACGGGCGACGACGAGCCCGATGCCGGCGATCTCGGGACAGGCGAGGGCCAGAGCGACATCGACGGCGCGATCCTGTTTGGCGTGCCTGCCGGACCCGGCATGTTCGATGCGGGGCTCGGCTACCGGTACAGGCTCACGACCAGTGCCGACAGCAGCCGGGACGCCGGCGACTTCACGCACGGCAGTGAGATCCACTTCGTGGCCGGCTACACGTACTTCCTGAACGACGCGATGAACCTCAAGCTGGCGGCGGACGGGTACTTCGGCGCGGAGGACGACTTAGAGACGGCCCGCGATGCGGTCGAGGATTCGGCGAGGAACGGCGTCTGGATCAGCCCCGCCTTCGAGTACATGATGGAGAACGGGCTGCTCCTCGGTGCCGACTTCCACTACCCGCTCATGGGCCAGAACATCCCTGGTGGCTGGGGCGTGGACTTCTTCGTCGGTTGGAGCATGTAGCACGCCGTCGTACAGGCGAGTAGCACCAAGGGAGCCGCCCTCGTGGCGGCTCCCTTCTTTGTGGGGCGCGCGACCTACGGGATCCCAATCCTCGTCTGCTCGGACGCCCCCGGTGGTCGATCGCCGCGCGGGGGCCGTCGAGGCAGACGCGCCCCAGCGGACGCCCCGCCGTTTCGGCTTGACGAACGCTCACCCATGCTGTAGTGATGGCGAGTCAGGCGCTCGTCCCGAGCGCACTCAGTTGGGACTCGTGTTTCTGCTCCTGGCCCCGGGCGCACTCGCGGGCCCGTTGGACCAGGGATCGAAGGAGCTCACGGGCGGCGTCGCGTTCGAGAGCACGTCCTACTCCTATGAGGACTTCGACCTCGGTACCCAGTCCACGCTGACGCTCACGCCGGGCTTCGGGTACTTCGTCGCGGACAACATGGAACTGCGGGGCGATCTCATCTTCACCCGCATCAGCGCCAGCAATGGCTCGACCGAGAGCTTCACGATCTACGGCGCCGACGCCAGCTTCATCTGGCACTTCGGGGCCGGCGACGGCTTCGTCCCATTCGTCGGCGGAGGGCTGGGCATGCGGGCCGCGAGCGACTCCGAGGACGGGGACTACGACACGACCTTCGTGCTCCCGGTCATCGTAGGCGGCGGGAGGGTCTTCCTGACAGACAGCGCCGCCCTCAATATTTGGGTCTTCTACAACCATCAGATGAACGCCCTCTTCGTCGAGGACATCAACGGGAACCAGTTCGGCCTGAACGTGGGGTTCAGCGTCTTCCTGCAGTAGGAGACGCGTGAGTCGGCCCGCGGCGGCCGCGGCTCAGTCGGCACGCGGAGCCGCGCTCGATCTCCCAACACGCAACCGGGCCGGCGCCCTTGAGGGCGCCGGCCCGGTTCATCTGGCGTGACGGTGTCGGCTCGCGCGGTTCCTCGCCGCGTCTCCACTACTCGGGCGGCCTCGTCTTCCACCGCCGATGCATCCAGAAATACTGCTCGGGATACTCGCGGATGAAGCGCTCGAAGACGCTCGTGTAGCCCTGTGTGTACGCCCGCGCGGCCTCGTCGACGGGGGTCCCCTCCGGAGGCGACGGCACGGGCGGGCAGATCACGAGCTCGTGTCTCCCCCGCTCGCGCCGAACCGCCAAGCCCGGCAGGAGCGGCACGCCGGTCCTCGCCGCAATGCGGCCGGGGCCGTAGGGCGTCGAGGCCTGCTGCCCCAGGAAGTCGACGAAGATGCCGTTCCTCCCCGCGTCCTGATCCGAGAGCATCGCGACGATCCGGCCGTTCCGGAGCGCCCGGAAGACGCCCATGAGGCTCCCCGTCAACGGGACGATCTCGACGCCGAAGCGCGCACGCAGCCGGTTCATGAGCCCGTCGACGAGGGTGTTGTGCTGCTCACCCACGAGGAAGGTGATCGGGTAGCCCTGCGCGGCGAGGGTCGCCGCGAGTTCCCAGTTCCCGAAGTGGCCGGCCACGAGGATGGCGCCCGACCCTTCGCGGACGGCGGCGTCGAGGTGTTCGCCGCCCGAGAGGCGCACGACCTTCTCGATCTCGCGGGGGCCGAGCCGGGGGAAGCGACCGTACTCGAAGGTCATCCGCCCGAAGTTGCGGTACGATTCCCGGGCGATCTCCTCGATCTCCCGCTCCGAACGCTCGTCCCCGAAGATCCGGTGCAGGTGCGAGAGCGTGACCTTCCTCCGGATCCCGAGCGAGAACGCGGCGTCGCCTATGCTCGCCCCGAGCTCGCGCGCGACGCCAGCGGGCAGGGCGCAGACGAGCGCCTGCGCGGTCCTCGCGGCCGCGTACTCGAGCCGATGCGTAAATGTGATTCTTCTCTCTCTCGCCACGTTGAACTCCTGGACCCCGCCTCGAGAACTGCACCACCTGCTGCGAGAGCCGCACGACCCGCTACGAGAACCGCTTCGCCAGCCACGAGAGTCTCACCCGCACGGCCTCGTGCGGACAGATCTCGTGGCAGCAGAGACACTCCACGCACACGTTCTTCTTCACGACCGGCCGGCCGTCCCGCATCTCGATCGCCTCGACCGGACAGCTCCGAACACAGAGCCCGCACGCATCCCCGCGGCATCCCCACTCCGGCGACATCTCGGGCAGAATCCAGATCCAGGGCCTCAAGGCCCGCACGACGAAGGTCGGGATCAGGTTGAAGGGGCCCGTCCGAGGAAGCTCGAAGTCCGCAAGATCGAACGAGGAGGGGTCGTCCCCGACGATGGCGATCTTCGACGGATCCGCCTCCCCGAGGCCCTTCGAGGCGGCGATCCGAACGGTGGGCACCTGCCCGTCGCGGTAGCCGATCATCCTCGCCGCGACGGCGTCGACCGCGACGGGGTCGGTGCCGGCGAGGATCGCGCCGACGTGCTTCGGGCGACCGCCCGACGGCCCGTCGCCCTCCATGGCTACGACCGCGTCCATAATATGGAGGGCGGGGCGGACGAGCGAGTAGACGTCGACCACGTGCCTGCTGAACGGCACGGGGCGGGGTGCCTGGGCGTGGATCCTCGCCTTCCCGAAGCCGGGGATCGCGCCGTACGTGTTCTTCACACACCCCGTGAAGAGCGTCAGGACGTGCGTCTTGAGCTTCGGCACGTTCACGATCACGTCGGCCTCGACGACCGGGCGGGCGATCATGTAGGACGCGAGCTCGCCCTGCATCGAGACCGCCCCCTCGGCCTCGAAGCTCACGAGCGGGAGCCCGATGCGTTCGGCGAGTTCGAGCATCCCGGTGTTCCGCCAGACGCGTTCGACGCCGCGGATCGCGCCGCCGGGGCTGTCGCCCGCCGTGGGCTCACCGCCCGCCTCGCGCACGGCGGCCGCGAGGACCTCGATCAGGGCCGGGTGCGTCGTGATGGCGCGGTCGGGTTCTTTGGCGGAGAGGAGGTTGGGCTTCAGGAGCACCTTCTGGCCCGGGCGAACGAACGCGGCCATCCCCCCGAACGGCTCGAGCACGGCGCGGACGGCGCGCTCGACCTCGGGGAGCGCGTAGCTCTCGCAGCGCGCGACGGCGACCGTCGGTCGTACACTGTCAGGCATCGTCGGTTCCCTTCGCTCGCGGCGCGGCCCGTTCGACCGCCCCCGCGCAGGTCCCCCGCCCTGCGCCCGCCGTCGCGAGCGCCTTCCGATCACCCGCGACGAACCTGCCTCCCGGACACGCCCGGGCGGCGCCCGCAAGCTCGAGCGTCGCGAGGGCCGCGAGGATCTCGCGAACGGGTGTCCGGAGGTTCGCGGCGAGTTCGTCGGGCGAGACCGGGGTCAGCGTCAGTCGTCCGCGGATGGCCCGAGCCAGCTCGCCCCCCGCCGCCGGGCCGGACTGGGCCGCCTCGGACGAAGGCTGCTGCTGCTGCGCCCCGCGGGGCCCGAAGGGACCCCAGGCGGCCTCGAGCTCATCGAGGACATCGCCGACGTCCTCCACGAGCTTCGCCCCCGCCTTGATGAGCCCGTTCGGTCCTCTCGATTGGGGCTCGTCGATCGGCCCGGGCACGGCGAAGACCTCCCGTCCCTGCTCGAGCGCGCGGGCCGCCGTGATGAGTGCGCCGCTCCTGGCGGCGGCCTCCACGACGACCACCCCCATCGTAAGCCCTGCGACGATCCGGTTTCGCCGGGGGAAGTGGCCCGCGAAGGCCTCCCGCCCCATCGCAAACTCCGACACGACCGCTCCCCCGCTCGCGGCGATCCTGCGCGCGAGCGGCCCGTTCTCCGGGGGGTACGTCCGATCGAGCCCCGAGCCGAGCACGGCCACCGTGGGCCCGCCGGCCTCGAGGCAGCCCTCGTGCGCCTCCGTGTCGATCCCACGCGCCAGTCCGCTCACGACGGTGACACCTGCCCTCGCGAGGTCGGCCGCGAGCTCGAACGCGACGGCGCGGCCCCGCGGGGTCGGCGCCCTCGTCCCGACGACGGCGAGCATCGGGCCGAGCTTCGCGAGCGAGGCCCCTCTCACGAAGAGCCCGACGGGCGCGTTCGCGATCTCGGTCAGGACCCGCGGGTACTCGGGATCGATGTCGATCGTGAACCGCGCCCCGTCCGCGCGTGTCCGTTCGAGCTGTCGCGCCAGGTACGCGCCGCCCGCGCTCTCGGCGATCGCTCGCCGCACCGCAGGAGGGATCGCGCCACCGCCTTCCGCCTTCCCCGTCGCCGCCGCGACCGCCCGCCGATAGGAACCGAAGTTCTTGACCAGCTTCGCCGCGGTCGCCGGTCCCACGCCTCGCGCCAGGGCCACCGTCAGAGCCGCCTCGTGTTCGTCCACCCGTCCCCTCCCCTCCCCGCGCGGCCGCCGCGCGCTCGGTCCGCCCGTCCGCACGACGCGCGTCGCGCGTTCGGCCCGCCCGCTTCACGGCGCGGCTATCCCGCGCTCTCCGACTCCTCCGCAAAAACCCTGAGCATCGTCCACAGGCGGCGCCGAAGGTCGTCGAGACCCTCGCCCGTCGCCGCCGAGATCTCGACGACGTCCTCTCCGCCGAAGCGGTACGACGGGAGCGGTCGCTCCGTCACCGCGTCGATCTTGCTGAGCGCGATGAGCCTCGGTTTCTCGACGAGGCCCTCGCCGTATTTCGAGAGCTCGCCCACGAGCGTTGCGTAGTCGGTCTCCGGATTCCCGCCGGCGGCGTCCAGGAGAATCACGAGCACGCTCGTCCTCTCGATGTGCTTGAGGAAACGGTGACCGAGGCCGCGCCCCTCGTGCGCGCCCTCGATCAGGCCGGGAAGATCGGCCATCACGAAGCTGCCCTCGTGACCGAGGCGCACGAGGCCCAGCACGGGCGAGAGCGTGGTGAAGGGGAAGTCGGCGATCTTGGGACGCGCCGCGGACATCCTCGACAGGAGCGTCGACTTGCCGGCGTTGGGAAGCCCGACGAGCCCCACGTCGGCCAGGAGCTTGAGCTCGAGATCGACGATTCTCGACCCCCCGACACCGCCACTCTCGGCCTTCCGGGGAGCCTGCTCGATCGAGGTGGCGAACCGCGCGTTGCCCCGACCGCCTCGCCCGCCCTTCACCACGACGAGCGTGTCGCCCGACTGATCGAGATCCCCGAGCACGTCCCCCGTCTCGTGGTCACGAACGACCGTGCCGACGGGCACCTCGAGAAGGATGCTCTCCCCGTTCCTGCCGCGCTTGTTGGAGCCGCCGCCGTGCTGCCCGCGCTCCGCCTTGTAGTGACGACGGTAGTGGAAGTCGAGGAGGGTGCACCGCCCCTCGGCCGCCTTGAGGACGATGCTCCCGCCGTTCCCTCCGTCACCGCCGTTGGGCCCGCCACGGGGAACGTACTTCTCGCGCCGGAAGCTGATGCATCCCCTCCCGCCGTCGCCCGCTCTGAGCTCGATCGTCGCGCTGTCTATCAGCATCGCTCTCGCTCCTTAGGCGGACGCGGAATCCGTGGGGAGATCGCCCCACCAGGGATTCGGTCGCGAAGTGAGGATCTTGTCGGGGTTCAGGAGGCCGAGGGGATCGAAGGCCCGCTTCACGCTCGAGGTCGTCTCGAGCGCCGGCGCGTCGAGCTCCTCCGAGAGGTGTTCGGCCTTCGTGAGGCCGATGCCGTGCTCGCCGCTCAGGGTGCCGCCCATGGCGAGGGCCGTCGCGAAGAGCCGGTGCACCGCATCCCGGGCCCGCGCCATTTCGGAGGGTACCGCTCGGTCGACGATGACGTTGACGTGCAGGTTCCCGTCGCCCGCGTGGCCGAACGCGAGGATCGGCAGCTTCGCCGCGGCCGCGATCCCGTGCATCTCGTGGATGAAGGCGGGGATCGCGCTCCTCGGTACCGCAATGTCCTCGTTGATCTTTCCCGTCGAGAGCCTCGCTAGGGACGGCGAGATCGAGCGCCGAACGCGCCAGATCTCGTCCCGCTCGTCGTCGCCCTCGGCGCGGCGGACCTCCGTCGCGCCGTGACCGGCCAGGAGCTCGCCGAGCCTCTCCGCGGCTCCGGCGACGGCCTCGCGGGCACCCTCGACCTCGATGAGGAGCGCTCCCGAGGGCGTCGTCTCGGGCGCCTCGCCCTTCACGTACTCGAGCGCGCAGGCCAGGGTCTCGCGGTCGAGGATCTCGAGGACGCTCACCGGCACGCCCGCGGCCGTGATCGCCGCGACCGCGCGCGCCGCGTCCTCGAGCGAGGGGAACTCGGCCCAGTAGGTCTCGACGGCCTCGGGCCGATAGGAGAGCCTGAGTGCGATCTTCGTGACGACGGCCAGTGTTCCCTCCGAGCCGACGAGGAGCGGCCCCGCGTCCCAGCCGCCGCCGTCGTGCGCCAGGAGCCCGGAGGCGGCGACGCTGCCGTCGGGAAGCACGAACTCGAGCCCGACGACGTAGTCGCGCGTCGTCCCGTACAGCACCGTTCTGGGACCGCCCGCCCCCTCCGCCACGTTGCCCCCGATCGTCGACACGAGGAGACTCGCGGGGTCCGGAGGATAGAAGAGCCCGAGCGTCTCCACCTCGGCGCGGAGGTCGCCGTTGATGACGCCCGCCTCGACGACGGCCACGCGGCTCGAACGATCGATCGAGAGGACGCGGTTCATCCGTTCGAAGGAGACGACGATGCCGCCCGCGACGGGGACGCTTCCGGCGGTCAGGCCGGTGCCCGCGCCGCGCGGAACGACCGGAACGCCGGCGTCGGACGCGGCCAGCACCACGGCCGCGACGTCCGATGTCGAGACGGGCCACACGACGGCGTCGGGAAGCGTCCGCATGTCGGTCGCGTCGAACGAGTAGCAGATCCGATCCTCGAGCCTCGTGGAGAACTGGCCCTCGATCGAGCCGGCGAGCTTCCCCGCGAGGCGCCGGTCGAGTCCCCCCTCTCCATCGCGCACCGCCGTGTCGCGCACGTGCCCCCCCGCTCCTGCCGGGGTCCGAACGCCACGCCTCCTCAGGCGCGCTCGCCGCTCCCCGCTCCTCTCGAGTACCCGATCGGCCCGCCTCGCGAAGCGCGTTCGCCGCCCCGGTCCCCGGTGGGCGTTCATCACGCGGCCGTCTGCGCCGCCGTGATCGCCGCCAGGTCCACGATGTCCTGAACGCTCGCCCCGCGCGACAGGTCGTTCACGGGTCTGGCCAGCCCCTGGAGGATCGGTCCGACCGCCGCCGCCCTTCCGAGGCGCTGGACGAGCTTGTAGCCGATGTTGCCGGCGTCGAGATCGGGGAAGATCAGCACGTTCGCGCGTCCCGCGACGTCGGAGTCCGGCGCCTTCCTCTCGCCGATCGAGGGAATGAGCGCCGCGTCCGCCTGAAGCTCTCCGTCGACGGCGAGCTCAGGGGCGCGCTCGCGCACGATGGCGGTCGCCTCGATGACCTTGTCCGCGTCGCGGTGCGACGCGCTCCCCTTCGTGGAGAACGAGAGCATCGCGACGATGGGCTCGTCCCCGACGACCGCCCTCCTGGTGCCCGCCGCGGCGATCGCGATGTCCGCGAGCTGCGCAGGCGTCGGCTGTGGGACGACGGCGCAGTCGGCGAAGAGGAGAACGTGGTTGGGAACGTCGACGTCGTCCGGGACGATCATGAGGAACGAGCTCGAGACGGTCCGGACCCCGGGCGCGAGCCCGACGCAGTGCAGGGCGGCCCGCAGCACGTCCCTCGTGGCCGTTGCCGCGCCCGCGACGCACCCGCCGGCCATTCCCCGCCTGAGCATGAGCGCGGCAAAGAACACGGGATTCGCGGCGTACGTCCGCGCCTCCACCTCGGTCGTTCCCTTGTGGGCGCGGAGCCGGTGGTACTCGCGCGCGAAATCGTCGAGGAGCTCCGAACGCGCGGGATCGAGCGTCTCGATCCCAGAGGCATCATCGCCCTCTGCCGCGGCGAGCGCCGCAACCTCCTCCCGGCTCCCCAGCACGATCGTCCGAGCCCACCCTTCGCGCTCTACCCTCGCCGCGGCGGCCACGACGCGCGCGTCGCGACCCTCCGGGAAGACGAGCTTGGCATCGGCACCCCTCGCGCGCGCTCTGATCGTATCCAGTACGCTCATCTCTCCCCGCTTTCAGTCCGTTCGGCCCGCGGTGGACGAAGCCGGCCGTCCTCGCGTCGCCAGCCGACCGTTCGGGCACGTGCTCTCGGTGCGGCGAGCCGGCTAGGCCGACTCCCCGCCGCCGCCTCGCTTCATGAGCTCCCGCTCCACGGCGGGAGGCACGAGCCCCTCGAGGTTGCCTCCGAGGATCGCGACCTCCTTCACGATCGTCGAGTCGAGGTACGTGTAGCTCTCGCTCGGCATGAGGAAGACGGTCTCGATCTCGCCGGCCAGTCGCCTGTTCATGAGGGCCATCTGGAACTCGTACTCGAAGTCGGAGACCGCCCGGAGTCCCCTGATGATCGCCGTCGCGCCGGCCTGTTTCGCCGTGTCGACGAGAAGCCCTCGAAAGGAGATCACGTCGACGCCGTCGAGGTCACGCACGGCGTCGCGAATGAACTCGACCCGCTCGTCGACCGTGAACATGGGGTCCTTCTCCCGCGCCGTCCCGACGGCGACCGTCAGCCGGTCGAATACCCCGAGCGCGCGCCGGATCAGATCGAGATGCCCGTTCGTGATGGGATCGAACGTCCCCGGGTAGAGCGCCTTCCTCACGCGTTCCCCCTTTCGGCTGTCTTCGTGTCGCGCGTCTCGAAGAACGTGATCTCCGTGTCGCCGTACCGCTTCGCGCGCCCGCGCGCGAGCCGCCCATACCCGTCCGAGAGCCGGACGCCCGCGGCGTGCTCCACGACAACCAGGACCGACGGGCTCAGGCTCTCACACGCGCCGAGCTGGTGCAGGGTCCTCTCCGCCAGGCCGCCCGAGTACGGCGGATCGACGAAGACGACGTCGAACGGCGCCCCGGGAAGCCTCCCGGACAGAAGGCGCAACGCGTCGCCACGCAGGACGCGGCACTCCTCCCCGAGGCCGAGCGCCTCGACGTTCCTCCGAACGAGGTCGATCGCCCGCGGGTCACGCTCCACGAACGTGGCCGCGGCGGCGCCGCGCGAGATCGACTCGATTCCGAGCGCCCCCGAGCCAGCGAACAGGTCGAGGACCCTCGCGCCGGCGAGGCGCCCCTCGATGATGCCGAAGACGGACTCCCGAACCCGGTCGGACGTCGGCCGCACCGCGCCCGTCCTCGGCGTCAGCAGCCTGCGTCCCCTGAGACGTCCGGCGATGATCCTCATCGCTTCAGGATCTCCGGGCGAGCGTCACCGGCGCCCGCGACGTGAGCGGACGACGGGACGCGCGCGTGGCTAGTCCTCGCCGTCCGCCTCCATCCCGTAGCGCTGGAGCTTACGATAGAGCGTCGAGGGGTTGATTCCCAGAATCTCTGCGGCGGCCTTCTTCTTCCAACCGGTCTCCACCAGTGTCTGGAGCAGGTAGCGCCGCTCCAGCTCCTCCAGAGTGATGCCGGTCACCCCGAGCCCTCCGCTCGCCGTCCCTCCCGTCGCGCGCTTCCTCAGGCGCTCGGGAAAGATGGAGATGTTGAGGCTCTCCGACGTGATCTCGTGTCCGTCGGCCAGGATGACGGCACGCTCGATGATGTTCTCGAGCTCTCGGACGTTTCCGGGCCACTCGTACGACTTCAGGATGTCCACGGCCTTGTCCGAGACGGTCTTCGCGCCCCCGCTGAGCCGATCGAGGAAGTGCTCCACCAGTCTGGGGATGTCCTCGCGGCGCTCGCGGAGCGGCGGGATCGTGATCGGAATCACGTTCAGACGGTAGTAGAGGTCCGCGCGGAACTTGCCCTCTCTGATGTGGGAGTCGAGATCGGCGTTCGTCGCGGCGATCACGCGCACGTTGACCTTCATCGGCTTGGTGCCTCCGACGGGAACGACCTCGCGCTCCTGGAGCACCCTCAGGAGTTTCACCTGGATCGCGGTCGAGGTCTCGCTGACCTCGTCGAGGAAGAACGTGCCACCCTCGGCGACCACGAAGAGACCCCGCTTGTCCCTCACCGCCCCCGTGAACGACCCCTTGACGTGACCGAAGAGCTCGCTCTCGAGCAGGGTCTCCGGAAGCGCCCCGCAGTTGATCGAGACGAAGCGTTTGTCCGACCGAGCGCTCCGGGCGTGGATCGCGCGCGCCACGAGCTCCTTGCCGGTTCCGCTCTCGCCGTACAGGAGAACCGTGCTCGACGTCTTCGCGACGCGGTCGATGAGATCGAAGACCGAGCGGATCTCCTTGCTCTCGCCGACCATCTTCCGCTCTTCGGACGAATGCAGCGCCCGCTCGAGCTCGTTGTTCTCGCCCTTGAGGCGACGGAGCTCCAGGGCGGTGCGCACGACTTGCTTCAGCTCCTCGTTCGAGACCGGCTTCAGAAGGTAGTAGAATGCGCCGAGGTTCAGAGCCTCGATCGCCGACTCCTGCGAGGAGTGGCCGGTGACGATGACGACCGGTACGGTGGGATCGGAGTCCCTGATCGCACTCAGGATCTCGATCCCCGTCATGCCAGGCATCTGGATGTCGGTGACGACGACGTCGAACCCCTCCCGAGCGTTCAGCTTGAGCGCCTTCTTGCCGTTACCGCTCGCTTCGACGTCGTATCCCTCGCGTCCCAGCATCATCGAGAGGTACTCCCTGGTGCTCTCCTCGTCGTCGATAACCAGTATGCGTCCGTTTGGCGTCAAGGCTGCTCCTCCCGGGTCGTCCCTGTTCTCGTTCGCCCTCGACTAGTCCGGCAGGTAGACGACGAATCTCGATCCCCTGCCAGGTTCGCTTGCGATGGAGATGTGTCCCTCGTGTGCCTCGATGATCTTCTCGACGATCGCGAGCCCTAAGCCCGTCCCCTCACACTTCGTGGTCCGGAACGGCTGGAAGAACTCGTCGCGCTTGTCCATCGGAATGCCGCAGCCGGTGTCCTCGACCATCAGCGCCACGCCGAAGCCGGCGCCGCCCTCGAGTCCACGGGAGCCGAACTCACGCCGCTCGACGACGGAGAGACGCACGCGGCCCTCGGCGTCGATCGCCTCGAGCGCGTTGATCGTCAGGTTCAGAAGCGCGCGTCTGATCTGCTCGCCGTTCGCGAAGCACTCGACGGGAACCGGCGAGTCGATCTCGAGTTCGATCCCCCGCGCGTAGCTCGGGTGGGTCCTCGCGATGGTCGCGACCTCCCTCAGGAGCTCGTCGAGGCGAACGCTCGTTCGCTCCGCCGATTCCATTCGTCCGAACTGCAGGACCTCGTCGAGGAGCTTGTTGAGGCGATCCGCCTCCTTAGAGACGAGCGCCACGAGCTTGGCCTCGTCCCCCTTCGGCTTCCTCATCTCGCGAAGCAGATCGATCGATCCCTTGATCGCGTTCAGTGGACTCCGGATCTCGTGAGCGAGCCCGGCAGCGAACTGGCCGAGCGCCGCCAGCCGGTCCTCGTGGCGCGCCCGCTCCTCGAGACGACGCGCGTTCGTCAGGTCCTGGAAGAGCGCGATCACTCCGCGCTCGTCGGTCTCGTCCGATCTCAGGATTGAGGTCGAAAGCCCCACGGGCATGTTCCCGCCGTGCGGACGTCGGACGTAGAACTCGGCTCGGCTCTCGGCGCGCCCGGCGTCCAGGGCCGACGAGATCCTCTCACAGAACGCGGGCACCTCGGCGAAGACGACTCGGTAGTCCCTCGCGTCGGCAGGGGGCTCCTCGACCCCGAGAATCTCGCGTCCGGTTCGGTTGATGGAGACGAGCTGGCCCTCCCCGTCCACGAGGACCAGCCCGCTCCCGACACTGTCGATGATGTTCGACAGGCGAAGCTCGGCCGTGCCGAGGTCCGACTGCGCGGACGCGAGGTCGCCCTCACTCCGCCGGGCGCGACGAGCGAGCGATCCGACGAGCACCGCGACGAGCCCGAGCGACACGAGGAGGATCGCGGTCTCCGCGATCGTCCCGGATTCCTGGATCGCCTGCCACGAATTGCGCCGCGCCAGCATGAGGACGAGGTGGCCGCCGACCGAGGCCGCCGCCGTTCCCACGCCCCCCGCGGCTCCGAGCCGAGCCGAGGCGACGATGACGGGCAGGAAGTACAGGAGTTTGAACGGGCTCGCGAGCCCGCCCGAGAGGTGAGCGAGGACGGTGATGAGGACGACGTCGATGCCCAGCTGGACGTAGAGGTGAAGATCCTGGTGTCGATCCAGTCTCGCCCACACGAGGTAGACCGCCGTCAGGACGACGACGATGCCCCCGAGCACGACGACCGGGACGAGTTCGACCGCAGCGCCCCCGACGAGCGCCGCCACAACGACGACGACCGCGATCACGAGTCGCGCGGCGATGATCCCCCGGGTGTGCGGGAGGTTCTCAGTCATGGCCCACACCACCTCACGGCTCGCCGGAAGGCTCGACTTCCGGTCGGTCCGAGGCGCCACCGGCGCCGAGCGTCGCGAGCGGTCTCAGCCGCTCGAGCGTCTTCAAGCCTATGCCCTTCACGTCGGTCAGGTCGTCGAGCGTCTCGAAACGGCCTCGCTCGCGTCTCAAGCGGACGATCGCGGCGGCCCGAGCCGGCCCGATCCCGGGCAGGCTCGTGAGTTCGTCGACGCCCGCCCGGTTCACGTCGACCGGGCACGCGCGGGAAGGCGCGGCGCGCGGCGCGGGCGTCTGCCCCGATGCGAAGGCCGCCTCAGACGCGGGGGGGACGTTCGGCGTGAGCGCCGGGTCGACCCGCCGGGCACCGATCACCAGGGCACCGACCAACAAGGATACCGCCAGGAACAGTACGACGGCGCGCTCGTCCTTCGTGAAGATCCCCCTCATCCGCCCCTCCCAGTCAAACCCTCACGAATCTAACGTATTGCAAAACGCAATGCAAACGGTTCTTCGAATCAGCTGGAAACGCTTGTAGAATAAGAGGTTAGGGGCTCAGCCGCCGCCCGAGGACGGTCGGTCCGGTCGGACTCTCGGGGTGGCCCGCGCCGCGGCTAGTTCCAGAAGTCCCAGGAGAACCCCAGCGAGAGCTGCCGCTCGCGGGCCGGGCGTCCGGGGATTCGACCGACGTCGGCATCGAAGAGGTCCGCGTACTCCACGTAGACGCGCGCCGCGCCCGCCCGGGCGTCGGCCGACACCTTGACCGACGTCCTCGCGTCCTCGAGGAGCCCGTACCACCGGCCGTGCGCGAGCCCCGACTCGTGCGTGACGACGCCGCCGAGGCGGGCCTCGACGAAGCCCCCGAAGAGCTCGACGGGCACCCACGCCTCCGCGCGCACAGCGAGCCGAGGCACGGGCGCGTTCTCGGAGAGCGCCTCGACCGCGACGAGGTCGACGGTCGCGCGCCCTCCGACGCTCCCCGTGTCGCCAACGGCGCCCCACAACGCGACCGAGAACCCAGGCTGACCGGGCGCGTTGACCGGCCGCACGACGCGGTCGTCGTCCTCGACGAGGATGATCGGTGCCATGACGCGAACCACCTCTCCCCGCGCGCCGACCGTGGCGATGCCCGCCTGCCGCTCGTGACCGAGCGACAGGGAGACCGCTCGCTCCGGCTCGAGCGAGTCGCTTCCCGCCACGAGCGCGCCGTCTCCCTTGACAGACGGCGCCGCGGTCGCGGCCATCCTGCTCTCGAGGATCGTCGGACGACGCCCCGCAAGCTCGACGCCGACCCAGGTTGCCGCCGGGCCCGAATCGCGCGTCCACACCGCGTGCGCCGTCGGAACCGCGTCCCCACCGAGGGTCGACACGGCGGCCCCGAGCGCGAGGCGTCCCCCGCGAAGGTCGAGCGAGCGCTCGAGCTCCACGGCGGCCCCGTACGCCTCCTCGCTCCCTGCCAGGAGGCTTCCCCGAGCCGCACGCCGCTCGACGGTGACGCCGGCCGCGTCGAGCCACGGCCACGGAAGCGGCGTCAGGACCCTCGCCCCGTCGCGCCACGTCCGGACGCTCGAGCGCCCGCCCCCCGTGCGGGTGTCCCCGAGCCACGATTCGCCGTGGAAGATCTCGACGAGGGAGATCCCGTCGGTCGCGCCGATGGTAAGCGCGCTTGCGACGTACTCACGCTCCGTCTCGGGAACGGTGGAATCCGCGAACGGGAGCGCGCGTGTGAGACCAGATCGCCTGCCCTCCACGTACGCCTCCCAGCCCGCGCGGAGGTCGACCGACACACCGCCGCCCGAGGCGGCGAGTTCGTGAGCCCCGCCCGGCAGCGGCGCCCGCCCCTCCCGGGCGTCGTAGTAGCCCCAGAGGCCGAAACGACCGTCGCGCGCCCGCCTTCGATGCTCGATGGACACCGTCCGCCGGTCGAGCGAGCCGGTTCCCATGACGAGGCGCGTGTAGGGCGTGGCGGTCTCCGGACGAGGGGGCCAGACGTCGATCAGGAGCGTCGCTCGCCCCCGCGGACCGTGTGGCGCAGGTGGGCGCGACGCGACGGCCACGGCGCCCGCGGCGGCGAGCGGCCAGATCGAGAGGTCGGGTCCCGACGGAGCGAGGAAGACCTCGTCCTCGAGCGCAGACGAAGCCAGAAGGTCGACGCCCCCATCGAGCCAATCGGCGGCGGCCGACCCCGAGTACGCGACGCGCGAGAGTGTCGCGGGGAGCGCCCCGCGGGCGACCGAGGCGTGGTGTCCGGCCCAGCCCGAGCCCACGAGCCTGACACCCGGGAGCCTCGCGGCGTACCGCGCGAGGCCGTCGGCCCGGATCTCACGCGCGCCGCGTGGGAGCGCCCGCACCGACGGACGCGTCGGGAGCCCGTGCGTCCGGGTCGAGTCAGGCGCGACGACCGAGTCGGGTGCCGCCCGCTCGCGGGCGACGCCCGTCTCCTCCCCCGAGTCGACCGGGAGGTCGGCCCCCGCGCGCGTCTGCGCGACGGCCGGGGCGTGCGCCGTCACGACGAGGGCCGCGACGACGAACGCCGCGAGGGCGGGAAACGCACGCACGCCGGACATCGCCGCGCTACGCGGTCCGCGGCCGCGCTCAAGCGTGGGCGTTCCGGGTCCTCCCCGCCGACACCGTCTCATCCGCGCGTTCCCCTTCCGACGAGCCGCGAGAGCCTCGGGATCACGATCGGCCCGAGCACCGCGAATACGATCGTGTTCGACACCACGTGGACGGCCGAGAAGAAGGCGTTCGAGGCGATCGCCGCCATCACGCCCGTCCGGAGCTCGGGGCTCGCGATCGCGAGCCCGAGGATGACGGCGCCCTGGTAGACGACCGTGATCGTCAATCCGAGCGCGGCCGCGAGGGCCACAAGGGCCACGCGGTGCGCGCGTGGCCTGACGGCGCCCGCCCCCTGGGGTGTCCCGGCGGCGCCCTCCCTCTCGGTTGTCCCAGTGGCGCGGGCGGACGCGACTCGCCAGAGCGGCGCCGAGACGCCGCCCGCGAACCCGGTGATCGCTCCCGAGACGATCTGCGCGACGAACATCGGTGGGAAACCGAGCCCCGTGCCCATCGGGTTGACCGCGGAGAAGACGGCCCACGAGAGCGCCCCGACGAGCGCTCCCGCCGAACGCCCGAGCACTGCCCCCGACACGAAGATGGAGAAGGTCAGGAGCTCAACGTTGGGAACCGACACCAGAAGGAGGCCGAGCGTCACAGAAAGGGCCACGAGGACCGCCTTGACGGCGACCCTCGACGTCCAGAACACGCGTGGAGGCTCCCGCCCGGAGCTCCTAGTCGAGTCGTTCGCGCTCATGATCAAGCCGGTCGGGGGTCACGTCGTCGAGCTGGGTCTCCGTCCCGTCACCCTCGGTGAGCGGCTCGATGTACTGAGATATCTCGGCGCGATGCTCTGGAGTCAGGCGATTCCAGTTCCGCTGCACCTCGATGATGAGGGGAGTACCGCACTTGGCAGGCACGTCGCTCTGGAACTCGTCCGGAAGGCTCATCGGCTCGAACATCGTGTAGACCTTGTAGAGCACGCCGGTCGAGTAGTCGACCCGTCCCGCCAACATCGCCGTCTCGATGAGCGATAGCGAGTCGAGCTCGCGATCCTCGACTCCGAAGCCGGCCGGAGATCCAGCCACGTCCTCGTCAGGAGCGGGCGCCTCCGAGGCGCAGCTCGCGAGAACAAGGACGAGCGGAAGAACGGCGAGCGTGGTTCCTCTTCTCATCGCTCTCTCCTCCCCGGAGATGGACGGTCGAACCGCCCGTCGCCCACGGCACCTTCCCGAGCGGACGTTCGAACCGCCCGTCGCCTACGACACCTTGCCGAGCGGACGTTCGAACCGCCCGTCGCCTACGACACCTTGCCGAGCGGACGTTCGAACCGCCCGTCGCCTACGACACCTTCCCGAGCACGACCTCGAACACCTCGCCGGCCAGCCGGTCGGCGTCGGTCGCGAGTCCCGCGAGGGCCGTGTTCGCCTTCTCAACGAACGCCTGATGCTCCGGGGCCCGGATGCCGCCCAGGTTGATGAGGACGTTCAGCCGGGCCGAGTGCGCCCCGGCGCGGCCCATGAGCGCGGCGACGCCCGCGTCCGACACGGCGTTCCGGTTGCCCTTGTCGGCCGCGATCGCAGCGACCCGGATCACCTCGACGCACTTCTCCATGACCGCGAGAGGTACCGTCGCGGCGTCGATAAGCGCCGTCTGCATCGCCTGGCGTCGCGCCGCGACCTCCGCGTCGGTCTCCTTCGGGAGCTTCATGGCGACCATGAACGTGTCGAACGCCTCGGCGTCCTCGTCGATGAGCTGCGCGAGTTCGAGCCGCAGGCTCTCAGCGCGTGCCAGCACGTCCTTCATGTCGTCCTCGACGTCGGCGTACTTCTTCTTCCCGATCGTGAGGTTCGCGACCATCGAGTTCAGGGCGGCGCCGAGTGCGCCCGAGAGGGCGGCGACGCTCCCCCCGCCCGGCGTCGGCGAGGAGGACGCGAGAGTCCCGAGGAAGTCGTTGATTCCGGTCATTCCGTGTCCTCGCTTTCGTACAGGCGGTTCTCCAGAACCTGATCGGCCTGGAAGTCCTCGAGCTGGAGATAGAAGTCGGCGCAGGCGACGAGGGCGTCGGCCGGCACGAGCCCCACGACCTCGCTCCCGAGCACGTTGACCCCGTAGCGCGCGGCCTCCCGCTTCACGGTCTCGAAGACGCGGAAGAGAGGCGACTTCTTGTAGTTCACCATGTTGATCGAGACCTGGACGATCCCCCGGTCCTTGATCTCGAACCCCATGGCCTTCACGTATCGGTATCCCCCGCGGGCGTGCCTGATCGTGTTCGCAATCGTCTTCGCGATCTTGAGATCGTCGGTGTCGAGGTTGATGTTGTACGCGACGAGGAACGGGCGCGCGCCGATCGCGATGGCGCCCGCGGTCGGGTGGATCTTCGAGGGCCCGAAGTCCGGGTCCTTCTCAGGGTTCTTCCCGATCTCCTCCGAGAGCCCCTCGAACTGCCCCTTCCTGACCTTCGCCAGGTTCTCCCGCTCGGGCCGCGTCGCCGCTGCCTCGTACAGGAAGACCGGGATCGAGAGCTCCTTCCCCACGCGCTCGCCGAGCCTCGTCGCGAGCTCGACGCAGTCGCCCATCGTGACGCCCTTCACGGGTACGAAGGGGCAGACGTCGGTCGCCCCCATCCGCGGATGCTCGCCCGTGTGCTTCGACAGGTCGATCACCTCGCTCGCCCTCGAGATCCCACGGAACGCCCCCTCGAGCACCGCCTCGGGTGGGCCGATGATCGTCACGACGGCGCGGTTGTGGTCGGCGTCCATCTCCTTGTCGAGCAGACGCACGCCCTCGACCTCGGTCATGGCGCCGACGACGTCGTCGAGGACCTTCGGGTCCCTTCCCTCGCTGAAGTTCGGAACGCACTCGACTAGTTTCATTCGGTCCTCTCCCGGATTGCTTCAGGGGCCGGTCATCGGCCGTCCGGGCCGCCGTCGGACTCGCGGTCGACGACGACGCGCCCTCGTTTCACAACAGTCCTCGCGAGATTGACTCCGTAGTGATACGGGATCGCCCGGTGATCGTCAACCTCCCAGATCACGAGATCACAGAGCTTCCCCGGCGCGATCGAGCCGACCTCGTCCGCCGCGCCCACGGCGACCGCGGCGTTCACGGTCGCGGCCGTGATCGCCTCGGCCGGTGTCATCCTGAGCATCATCGACGCGAGCGAGATGATGATCTGCATCGACTCGGTCATCGAGCTCCCGGGGTTGCAGTCGGTGGCGAGCGCCACGGGCACGCCTAATTCGATCATCGTTCTCGCCGGAGCGAAATCCGTCTTACCGAGCGAAAGCGTGGTGCCCGGGAGAAGAACGGCCGGCACGCCGGCCGCCGCGAGCGCGCGGATCCCGCGTTCGGAAACACAGACGAGGTGGTCGGCCGACGCGGCCCCGAGCTCGGCGGCGAGCTCAGCCCCGCCGGACGGGTGGAGCTCGTCGGCGTGGATCTTGGGCGCGAGCCCGCGGGCGCGCCCCGCCTCGAGGACCTTTCGCGACTGTTCGACCGTGAAGACGCCCTCCTCGCAGAAAACGTCGCAGAACCGAGCCAGCCTGCGCGAGGTCACCGCCGGGATCATCTGGTCGGCCACGTGCGAGACGTAGCCGTCCCGATCGTCGCGCCACTCGTCGGGGAACTCGTGCGCACCCAGAAACGTGGGCACGACGTCGATCGCGTGGGACTCGCCGAGCTCGGCGATCACCTTGAGCGTCTTGATCTCGGCGTCGAGTGAGAGCCCGTAGCCGCTCTTCACCTCGGCCGTCGTGGTGCCGTGGGCCATCATCCGGTCGAGCGTCGCACTCCCGACGTTCAGGAGCTCGTCCTCGGTCGCGGCCCGAACGTACCTGACGCTCGAGCGGATGCCCCCGCCGGCCTCCGCGATCTCCTCGTAGCTCCTTCCCTCGATTCGCATCGCGAACTCGTCCTCGCGCGTCCGCGCGAAGACTGCGTGGGTGTGAGGATCGACCAGCCC
The DNA here is from genome assembly GCA_025774545.1 of bacterium. Taxonomy (GTDB): domain Bacteria; phylum Joyebacterota; class Joyebacteria; order Joyebacterales; family Joyebacteraceae; genus JALGVU01. The sequence continues at coordinate 20,138 of JALGVU010000003.1, forward strand.
GGGACTCACGGTCGAGCCGCGGGCGTCCAGGACGACGGCGTCGCGGCCGGCGCGGTGATCCCCGATCACCTCGCGCTCCGTCCCGACGGCGACGATCCTCCCCTCACGACAGGCGATCGCGCCGCCCCTGATGATCGACAGGTCGCGCGCGGCCTTGCCGACGCGGCCGCCCGGCGGGCCGTCGAGTGTCAGAAGCTCGCCCACGTTCATCACGATGAGATCGACGGGCTGCCTGCCGTCTCCCATGGTGCCCTCGTTTCCGGTCCCTCGGGATCGATCGGCCGCGTTCGTCCTGGCGTGCGGCCCTGTCCCGTCAGTCCAGCATCGGGATCTTGATTCCGTGCTTCCTCGCCGTCTCCTTCGCGAGGTCGTACCCCGCGTCGACGTGGCGCGCCACACCCGTGCCCGGATCGGTGGTCAGCACCCGCTCGAGCCGCGCGGCCGCCTCGGGCGTGCCGTCGGCCACGATCACCATGCCCGCGTGGAGCGACTTCCCGATCCCCACGCCGCCGCCGTGGTGGAACGAGATCCAGCTCGCCCCGCCGACGGCGTTCAGGAGCGCGTTCAGGATGGGCCAGTCCGCGATCGCGTCGCTCCCGTCGAGCATGCCCTCGGTCTCGCGGTACGGCGAGGCGACAGAGCCGCTGTCGAGGTGGTCCCTGCCGATCACTACGGGCGCCGAGATCTCCCCGCGCGCCACGAGATCATTGATCGCGAGACCGAAGCGCGCGCGCGCGCCGTAGCCGAGCCAGCAGATCCTCGACGGGAGTCCCTGGAAGCGCACCTTCTCACGCGCCATCGCGATCCAGCGCCCGAGGGGCTCGTCGTCCGGGAACTCCGCGAGCACGAGCTCGTCCGTGCGGTAGATGTCTTCGGGGTCGCCCGAGAGCGCGACCCAGCGGAACGGGCCCTTCCCCTGACAGAAGAGCGGCCGGATGTACGCGGGGACGAAGCCGGGGTAGTCGAAGGCGTCCTCGACGCCTGCCTCCTTCGCCTGTCCGCGGAGGTTGTTCCCGTAGTCGAACGCGACCGCACCCCTCCGCCTCATCTCGAGGATCGCCCGCACGTGGTCGGCCATCGACTGCATCGACCGGGCGATGTAGCTGTCGGGGTCGCTCTTCCGGAGCGCGAGCGCCCTCTCGAGCGTCATCCCGCCGGGAACGTAGCCCGTCAGGGAATCGTGCGCCGACGTCTGGTCGGTCACGACGTCGGGCGTCACGCCGCGTCGAACCAGCTCCGGAAGAACCTCGGCGCAGTTCCCGACGAGCCCGACCGAAAGCGGACGACGGCCTCGCACCGCGCCGTCGACCATGCCGAGCGCCGCGTCGACGTCGTCGACCATGCGATCGCAGTATCCGGTGTCGAGCCGCTTCTGGATCCGCGCGGGGTCGACCTCGACGCAGAGACAGACGCCTTCGTTCATCGTGACGGCGAGCGGCTGCGCGCCGCCCATGCCGCCCATGCCGCCAGTGAGAACGACCCTCCCCGCGAGGCTCCCCCCGAAGTGCTGTCTCGCGAGCTCGGCGAGCGTCTCGTAGGTCCCCTGGAGGATCCCCTGCGTCCCAATGTAGATCCAGCTCCCCGCCGTCATCTGGCCGTACATGATGAGACCCTTGCGCTCGAGATCGCGGAAGACCTCCCACGTCGCCCAGTCACCGACGAGGTTCGAGTTCGCGATGAGCACGCGGGGCGCGTCGAGGTGCGTGCGGAAGACCCCGACCGGCTTCCCCGACTGGACGAGGAGCGTCTCGTCCGCTTCGAGCGCCCTCAGGGACCTCACGATGGCGTCGAAGGCCTCCCAGTTCCGGGCCGCCTTCCCGCTCCCCCCGTAGACGACCAGCTCGCTCGGGATCTCGGCCACCTCTGGGTCGAGGTTGTTCATGATCATCCGGAGGGCCGCCTCCTGCAGCCAGCCCTTGCAGGAGATCTCGGTCCCCCGCGGGGCCCGGACGACGCGTGCAGGCGTGGTCTTCCTCTCCATGGCTCGTCTCCTTCGGTGTGCGCGTCGAGCGGCACGTCCGGCTCCCGCCGCGCGCCTCCGTCGACCGGTCGCACCGCGCTCGGCGGGGGATCGGTCAGGGCGTCGCGTGCGCCGCGTGGATCGTGCCGAGAGCGGACAGCAGCTCCCGCTCCGTCTCCGCGATGATCGCGTTCGTCGGGAGCTCGGCCAGAAGCCTCTGCCCATACGCGCGCGTCTTGAGCCTGCTGTCCAGGAAGATGACGGCCCCGGTGTCGGTCGTCGACCGGATCAGGCGACCGAACCCCTGCCTCAGGCGGATCGCCGTCCTCGGGATCATGTACCGGCTGAAGGAGTTCTCGCCGTCGGCCTCGTACCGCTCGCAGTGGGCCGAGACCACGGGATCGACGGGCACGGGGAAGGGCAGCTTCACGATCACGAGCTGCTCGAGCGAACGACCCGGCACGTCGACGCCCTCCCAGAAGCTGCTCGTCGCGAGCAGGACGGAGTCGACCTCCCTCGCGAACTGCTCGAGGAGCGCCGACGCGCCCCCGCCGTGGCCCTGCGCCATCACGAGCTTGTCGCGCGCGGTGAGCGGATCCCGGACCGCCTTCCACACGGCGTCCAAGGCCGATCGCGCCGTGAAGAGAACGAGCGTGCCGCCGGTCGCGCGCGTCGCCAGCGTGACGACGAGATTCGCGACGATCTGGTTGAACCCCGGCGACGACGGCGGGGGCAGGTGTCCCCCGACGACGGCTATCGCCTGTCGGTCGTAGTCGTACGGGCTCCCGACGTTCAGGGTGATCACCCTCCAGTCCGGAAGGAGATCGAGCCCGAGCCGCTCCATCATAAACCCGAACGACTCGTCGACCGTGAGCGTGGCGGAGGTCGCGATGAGCGAATCGACCTTCGAGTAAAGGAAGTCGCCCATGAGCTCGGCGACGCTCACCGGCGCGCTCCTGAGCTCGCACTCCAGGTTGTCGCGGAACGTGCGGACGTCGAGCCAGAAGACGCTCGCGTCGTCGGCCGCCTCGGCGAGGTACTGGAGATCGGACGCGAGCTCGCGGGCCCGGCCGGCGTGGAACGTCAGGTTCTGGACCACCGACTCGCTCCTCGAGAGGTCGGTGTCGAGCACGAGGTTGGCGAGCGCCTCCGCCCCCTCGGCGACGACCGAGAGCGCGCGCAGGAACTCTGGGAGCTCGGGGGCGAGAATCGGGCCGACCGGTTCCTCGGAGCCGTACCGGAGCTTCCCGAACTCGACGGCCCTGCCCTGGTTCAGCTCGACGTGCCGCTCCTTGAGCGCGGCAAAGAGGGCCTCCGTGGCCGTCTGCGCCTCTCCCACGCCGTCGGCAAGCCGTTCGGCGGCGACCCTCGTCGTCGAGAGGATCCCGGCGTCGTCGCCCTTCCCGAGATCATCGAGAAGCTCCGCCAGGTCTCCGCTCTCGACGCCGTCCTTTCGGTAGAGGTTGTCGAGCATGGCCCTCGACCGCCAGACGCTCGCGCGCTTGCCCAGATGCTCGGTCGCGACCTGCTCGATGTTGTGCGCCTCATCACAGATGACGTACGAGTAGTCGCCCAGGATCCTGTTCTCGGTCTCGGTGTCGCTGAAGAGGAGCGAGTGGTTCACCACGACGACGTGCGCCGCCTGCGCCGCCCGGCGCGCCTGCATGAGATAGCACCGGTCGTTCATCGGGCACCGCTGGCCGAGACACGGCCCGCCCTCGGCGGAGATGCGGTTCCAGAGGTAGCCGCGGCTCCTGAAGGCGGCGTTCTCGCCGATGTCGCCCGAGTTGGTCTCCTGCTCCCAGACGACCATGGGAAGAAGCTCGGCGCGTTCGGCAGGCGAGAGTCCCTTGTCGATCATCCTGTGCCACCGCTCCAGACAGAGGTAGTTGCTGCGGCCCTTGAGGAGCGCGGCGCTGAACTCGACGTCGAGCGTCCGCTCGAGGAACGGCACGTCCTTCAGGAAGAGCTGCTCCTGGAGGTTCCTCGTGTTGGTCGAGACGATGACCCTCTCGCCGTTCGCGACGGCGAAGGAGATCGAGGGAACGAGGTAGGCGAGCGACTTCCCGACGCCGGTCCCCGCCTCGACGACCAGGTGCACGCCGGCCGCCAGCGCGTCGCCCACGGCCCTCATCATCGAGAGCTGCTCGCGCCGCTCCTCGTAGTCGGTGAGCCCTCGAGCGATCGGACCGTCCTCGTCGAAGAGCGACTCGAGCCGGTCGAGGTCGATCCCCACCCTCTCCTCGAGAGGGAACCGTGGCAGATCGATGCGCCTGGCGTTGTCGTACCGAAGGAGGCGTTCCTCCTTCTCCCCGTGGTGGGGAATCGCGAACGGGTCGAGCCTCCCCTCGGTGCGCTCCCTCGCGGTGTCGATCAGCTTCTTCGTCTCGCCGCGCGCGAGCGCCGACATTCGACCCAGCACGGCGGAGCCGAGCTGATCGAGGATGTCGACGAGCGCGAGGTAGAGAAGCGCCACCGCGAGCGCGTCGTCGTACGCGCGGTGCGCCCGCTCGTGGACGATTCCAAAGAACGACACCAGGGTCGCGAGCCGGTGATTCGTGAGCCGAGGCAGGGTGGCGCGCGCGAGCGCCAGGGTGTCGATGACGCCGCCACGGCCGACGAGAAGCTCGGGCCGATTCGCGGCGGCCGCCGAGAGGAAGTCCAGCTCGAACGAGGCCTGGTGCGCGACGAACGGATCCTCACCCAGGAACTCGATGAGATCGGGGAGCACGTCGTGGACGGCGGGAGCGCCCTTGACGTCTGCGTCGGTGATGCCCGTGAGATACGTCACGTCGGGCGGAATCGGACGGCCCGGATCGATGAGGCGCTCGAACCGCTCCACGACCTCGCCGTCGACGACCCGCACGGCCCCGATCTCGATGATGAGATCGGCCGTCGCGTCGACGCCGGTCGTCTCGAGGTCGATTCCCACGAATCGGCGCGGGTAGTCCGCCGGGAACGCAGGAGCGGTCATTCGGATTCCCCCTCGCGGACGGCGGTCATCTTCTTGATGGCGCAGAACTCGCCGCACATCGTGCACAGGTTCGCGTCGGAGGGATTCGAGGAGTCCCGGTACGCCTTCGCCTTCTCCTCGTCGAGCGAGAGGCTGATGACGGTGTCCCAGTCGAGCGCCTTGCGCGCCGCCGAGAGATCGTCGTCCCACTGCCTCGCCCCCGGGACGCCCTTCCCGATGTCGCCCGCGTGGGCCGCGACGCGCAGCGTGTAGACGCCCTCCCGGACATCGTCGACCGTGGGGAGCCTCAGGTGTTCGGCCGGCGTCACGTAGCAGAGGAAGTCGGCCCCGGCCATGGCCGCGACGGCGCCGCCGATGGCCGCGGCCACGTGATCGTAGCCGGGCGCCACGTCGGTCACGAGCGGCCCCAGCACGTAGAACGGGGCGCCCCTGCAGAGCGACTTCTCGAGCTCGACCGACGCCTGCACGAGCTGGAGCGGGACGTGCCCCGGCCCCTCGACGATCGCCTGGACGTTCCGCTCGCGCGCGCGCTCGACCAGCTCCGCGATGACCGTCAGCTCGGCCACCTGCGCCGCGTCGTTCGCGTCGGCGAGCGCGCCGGGACGAAGGCCGTCGCCCAGCGAGAGCGTGACGTCGTACTCGCGCGCGATGTCCAGAAGGTCGTCGTAGCGTTCGTAGAGCGGGTTCTCCTTCCCGTTCTTGGACATCCACTCCATGAGGAAGGCGCCCCCCCGCGAGACGACGTCGGCGAGGCGAGGCGTCTTGCGGCAGTGTCCGGCGACCTCGAGCGTCACCCCGCAGTGCACAGTGACGAAGTCGACCCCGTCGCGGGCGTGATCCTCCACGGCGCCGAGCATGTCGTCGGGCGTCATGTTGACCATGCCGAGGCCCTCGCCGCGCGCCCGCACGGCGGCCTGGTAGATCGGAACCGTCCCGACGACCACGGGCGATCGATCGATGATGGCCCGCCGGATCTCGTCGAGATCGCCTCCGGTCGAAAGATCCATGACGGCGTCGGCGCCGGCCTCGACCGCGGCGTCGAGCTTCGTGAGCTCAGTCGGAAGATCCGAGGCGTCGGCCGACGTCCCGATGTTCGCGTTGACCTTGGTCCTGAGACCCTTCCCCAGCCCCACCGGTCGATGCGAACTCACCCTGTTCTTGAGGACGACGACCGTTCCGTCCGCGACGCGCGGAAGGAGCTCCTCGACGGAGATCCCCTCGTCGCGCGCGACCTCTCGCAGTTCGTCCGTCACGCGGCCCGCACGGGCCGCCTCCATGAGCAACATGATCACCTTCCTTCGCTGCGATCAGCTCTTGAGCAGTCTTCTCAGTCCCTTCACGTCGATCGTCTTGACTCCAAGATCGACGGCCTTCCGGTGCTTCGAGCCGGGATCGTCTCCCACGACGACGAGGTCGGTCTTCCCGCTGACACTCGCCGTCACGCGCCCGCCCAAGCGTTCGATCGCGGCCTCGGCCTCGTTGCGCGACATGCCTTCGAGCGTGCCCGTCAGGACGACCGCCATCCCGGCGAGCGGCCTCTTCCGTCGCGCGCGCGTCCGCCTCGCCTTCATCCTCACGCCCGCGCCGGCGAGCTTCTCGATCGCGCGCTCGTTCCTGGGCGACGTCAGAAAGGCGCGGACGCTCGCCGCGATCACGGGGCCGACCTCGTCGGTCTCCGCGAGATCATCCTCGTCCGCCGCGCGGAGGTCGTCGATGCCGGGGTACCGGTCCGCCAGGACGTCTGCGACGCGCGATCCGACGTGGCGGATGCCGAGCGCGAAGAGAACGCGCGAGAACGGGCGTTCCTTGCTCCCCTCGATCGCGGCGAGGAGATTGTTGGTCGACCTCTCGCCCATGCGGGGAAGCTCGACCACGCGCTCGCGCTCGAGGAAGAAGAGGTCGCCGTAGTCCGAGACGAGCCCAGTGTCGACGAGAAGATCGACGAGCGCCGACCCCAGACCCTCGATGTCCATCGCGCCGCGCGCCGCAAAGTGCTCGATGCTCCGCTTCACCTGCGCCGCGCAGGCGACGTTCTCGCACCTGAGATCGACCTCGTCCTCGAGCCTCACGACGGGCTCGCCGCAGACGGGGCAGCCCTTCGGCATCCTGAACCTGCGGGGCCTCCCCTTCCGTTTCGACCGGACGACGTTCACGACCTTGGGTATCACCTCGCCACCCTTCTCGATCGTCACCGTGTCGCCGATCCGGACGTCGAGCCGGTCGACCTCGTCCTGGTTGTGCAGCGACGCGCGCGCGACCGTGGAGCCGGAGACGTTGACGGGCTCGAGCACGGCGACCGGCGTGAGCTTCCCGGTCCTGCCGACCTGCACGACGATGTCCTCAACGACCGTGGTCGCCGTCTGCGCCGGGAACTTGTAGGCGATGCTCCACCTGGGACTCTTCGCCGTCGCGCCGAGCCGCGCCTGCTGTTCCAGGGCGTCGATCTTGACGACCGCTCCGTCGGCGTCGTAGTCGAGCTTGGCTCTCGCGTCCTGCCACTCGAGGCAGCGCTCGATCGCCTCCTCGATGCCGTCGCAGACGACGGCGTCGGGACTCGCCCTCAGCCCCATGTCGTCGATCGCGACGATCGCCGCGTGGTGCGTCGTGATCCCAAGCTCCTCGGCTTCCACGATCTGGTAGAAGAAGGCGGAGAGCGGACGCTTCGCGACCTCGGAGGGGTCGAGGAGCTTGAGCGACCCGGCGGCGGCGTTCCTGGGATTGGCGAACGGCGCCTCTCCGTCGCGCTCGCGCCGGTGATTGAGCTCGTCGAAGCCGGATCTCGGCATGAAGACCTCTCCGCGCACCTCGACGGTCGCGTGGGGGTCCCTCCCACCGAGCCTGAGCGGGATCGCGCGGATCGTCTTGATGTTCGCGGTGACGTCGTCGCCGCGGCGGCCGTCGCCGCGCGTCGCGCCGCGGGTGAGGAGCCCGTTCTCGTAGCTCAGCGCCACGCTGACGCCGTCGAGCTTCAGCTCGACGACGTAGGACACGGTCTCGTCCTCGAGCTGCCGGCGCGTGCGGACGTCGAACTCGCGGAGTTCGTCCGCCGAGTATGTGTTGTCGAGCGAGAGCATCGGGACGGCGTGCCCGACCGTCTCGAACCCCTCGCTGGGGGCGCCCGCGACCCGCTGCGTCGGCGAGTCCGGAGCCACGAGGTCCGGGTACTCGCCCTCCAGCCGGATCAGCTCAGCCAGGACCCGGTCGTACTCGAAGTCCGAGATCTCAGGCTCGTTCTCGACGTAGTACTTCCGGTCGTGGTGCCGGATGAGCCTTCGGAGCTCCTCGATGCGCGCCTCGGCGCTCTTCTTCGCTCCCATCGCTCGCGCGACTCCTTGCAGGCGGCCGAAAGCACAGTAAGAGAGCGGGATCCCCTGAAGCGACCGATGCCGCGTCGAGAAGGCGGGATCCCTAGAATTCGCGGATGAGGCCGACGTGCAGCTTTCCGTCGAGGAAGCCGTCCCCCTCCCCCAGCCCGTAGTCGACACCGATTATACCCAAGCGCGTGGAGCCCCGCAACCCGATTCCATATCCTAACTTGGTGCCCTTCGTGGAATTAGAGCCACGGCGGAAGTAGAACCCGACGTCGACGAACGCGAACACCCTCGAGCGCCGCCCCGTGAGCACGCGGTACTCCAGCGTCCCGAGCGCGGTGCGCTCGCCGCGGAATTGCTCCTCCCGGTATCCCCTGAGGCTCGTGGCGCCTCCCAGCACGAGAAGCTCGTGGAACGGCACGTCGTCCTCCGTGCTCGTTATTCCCGACAGCCTGCCGGCGAGCGCCAGCACGTGCCGGCGCCTGAGCTCCAGATACGACGCGGCGCCCAGGCTCATCGTGGCGGCGTGGACCTCGCCGCCCGCGTCGCTCTCGTCCTTGGCGGCGTACTCGAGCGAACCGTCGAGCACGATCCCCGCGGCCGGGTTCGCGGGGACGTCGGTGCCGTCGTAGACGGCCGAGAGCGAGGTTCGGTAGCTCTCCGTCGTCGATCCGTCGACCGCGTCGGGAACGTAGCGCTCGGCGCCGAGCGTCCACGTGATGCGCGTCCGCTCGCCCATCCGCGCGGTGACCAGAAGGTCGCCCTCCGTCGTCGTGTAGAACGTGTCGCGGATCGTCTGCGCCCCGCGGATCCCGACGTCGATCGGGGCGCCGAGGAGCCACGGCTCCAGGTAGGAGAACGAGATCCGCGTCTGCGCGGCCGCGAGGTTCTCCCACCGGGCCGAGGCCTGCCGACCTGTCCCGGCGATGTTCAGGAGCTCGACGTCGACGAGACCGATCAGCTCGCCGTCCCCATCGGAGGAAGGCTGGTACCCGAGAACGCCCGTGATCCTGTTCGCGAGCGCCTCGGTCACCTCGATCCCGACCGTCGTTTCGCCGGTCGCGGGGTCGACCGCGACGACGGGCGCGGACACCTGCTCGAAGATGCCGAGCCGCTCGAGGCGCGGCTGCACGCGATCGAGCCTCGCCGCGCTGTAGGGCTCGCCGCGTTTGATCCCCGCCTCCCGGGCGACGATTCTGTCCTTCGTCACCTCGTTGCCCGAGACGACGAGATCGCCGAACCAAGCCTCGGGGCCCTCGTCGACGTGGAGCGTAAGCGCGACCGCACCGTCGTCGGCGAGTTCCGCGGTCCCTGGACGCACGCTCGCGAAGGGCCGTCCGTTGTTCTCGTAGGCCGTGAGGAGGGAGCCGACGTCGAGGGTGAGAGCGCGCCCCGTGACGAGCGAGCCCCTTCGAAGCGTCCCGCCCCAGTCGAGCCGGCCGCTCGCGATCGACTCGGTGCCCTCGAACGCGATCCGGTCGACCGTGACCCTCGGCCCCTCGTCGACGCGGATCGTGACGGCCCGTCCCTCGGCCGTGTCGCGCCAGTCGATCTCGACGCGCGCGAACGGCCGTCCGAGCGACGCGAGCCGCGACACGAGCGAGTCGGCGCCCGCGGCCAGAACGTCCCGGTCGACGACGGCGTGGCGGTCCCCGACGACGATCCGTGCGACCTCCCGAGTCGAGAGGCTCTCGTGCCCTTCGACGTCGACCCGCGCGACGGCAGGTCCGGGCTCGGCCGCGGGGCCGCGCGCGCAGAAGGCGAGCGCCGCCACGATCGCGAGGGTAGCGGGGCACCACCGCGGATGTCTGCTCCCCGCGTTTCGCCGTCGCGCTCGCGTGGGTCCGCTCCGTCGGACTCGGGTGTCTCTCTTCCGTCGGATTCGGGTCTCTCCGTTTCGCATGCCGTCATCGCCCCGGCGCCGCGGCCCCGCGGCGCCTCGAGGCCGTCCTCCCTTAGAAGAAGGCGCTCACTCGAACGTCGACCGTGTGGCGCGTTTCGCTCGCGGGCCTCCGCTCGCCGACGTACGAGAGCGAGCCCGTGAGATAGCGGTTGAACCGATAGTCGCCCGACAGGCGCCAGTCGCCGGACACCCCCGGCTGCCGCCCGTCGCCGAGGTGCAGCGGAAGAACGGCCTCGGAGGCATCGACGTCGGTCCGGGTGAACGAGGCCGTCACGGCCCCCCGCCCGGCGATGCGGTAGGTCACGCTGGGGGTCAGGCGCACGAGCGTCACGTCGACGCCGTCGAGGGCCTCTTCCTGCCGCCCGATCGACGCGGTGAACCTCGCGTCGATCCCGCCGCCCTTCCTGAGTCCAGCCTCCGCGAGAAGGGTCCGCTCGTCGATCTCGTAGCTCCGCCCAGCCTCCGTTGCGTCACGGCCCCGCCGCCCCAGGCTGCCCTCGAGCCGGTACGACACGCCTCCTGGGCGCGACACCTTCACGTCGACCGTCCCCCTCCGCTCCTCCCTCGTGTCGGCCGCGTTCGCGTAGCTCCGATCGAGGCCGTCGCGCGTCACGAGGGCGGAACGCACGGAGAGCGCCCCGCCGGGCCTCACGTACCGGAGGACGTGGCGCCCCGTGATGTCGCCCCTGACCGTGTCGTCGCCCTGGATCACGGACGGATCGAGCAGGTAGAGCCGCCGCTTGTCGCCGGTGGTCGTGCTCTCCCGGAGCTTGAGGCCGCTCTCGAGCGAGAGGGCCGCGAGAAACCGGCCCACGGCCGACGGCTCCGGAAGGCCGCCGCCCCGTCGCGAGCCGCGTCCGAACTTGAGGCCCCACTTCATGCTGGCCGAGAGGTCGGTCACGGGAAGGTACCGTCCGGTGGAGACGATCCTCGTGATCTCGACCCCGTCCTCCTCGTAGACGAACCTCTCCTTCTCCTCGACCTCCGTGGACGTGACGGCGTAGTGGAGCTCGCCCGAGACGGCGCCCCCGAACGATCGATGGCTCGCCCTCACACTCGCGATGTCGTAGCGCGCGCTCGGCTTCGTGGCGCCCTCCTCGGCCTCGGTCCTCCTCCGCACCACGCTCCCCGTGAGCGAGAGCGCGTCCGAGCCCGTGAGCCCCAAGCGGAGCTCCTGCGTCGTGGTCGTCGACTCCCGCGCCCAGCTCCCGTCCTCGGTCCGGTCGGTCAGGCGGTGCGCGTAGGAGATCCCGTACGAGAGAGCGCCCTCATCGGCGCTCTCGAGCGAGCCCTCGTACTCGTCGTAGCGCACCCCGTCCCCGCCGGCCGTCCTCGAGTCGTGCGTGTAGGAGACACCCGGCCTCACCGCGCCGACGGCCTGCTCGAACCCGGCTCGGTAGAGCGAGCGCTTTCGTCCCTCGCCCGCGTCCCCGCGGTCGAGGTCGACGAACCGTCCGTCGGCCCACAGCCTTCCGCGCTCGGTCGGCTTCGCCTCGACGGCGAACTCCGTCTTCGTGGACTCGACGTGGTCGCCGCGCTCGAGCCGCGCGACCGAGAGGTCGACCCGCCCGCCGCCGTCCGAGGCGAGCGTGGTCGTCGCTTCGGCGAGAAGCTCCTCCTCCGGAAGATCGAGCCCCTCGAGTTCCCACTTCTCGACGTAGCGTACGCCGCGGAACCTGCCGACGCCGTGGAAGTTCCCCCCGACGCGCCTCACCCGCGCCCCCACCGTGAGCTTCACGTCGGGGAAGGCGGGGACCGAGATCCCGGGAAGCGCCGCCTCGAGGATCTCGGCGTTGCCGAGGTTGTCGCCGTCCCCAACGTCCGCGAACGTGTTGCGATCGAGACTGGACACGGCGGCCTCGGCCGAAACGAAGCCGCCCCCCGCGAGGTCGAGACGGCCGTCGAAAGCCGCGAGGACGTGATCGGTCGGGAGCGGCAGGGCCTTGCCCAGCCGGTAGGAGCCCTCCCCCTCCCCCTCCCCCACGTGGACGTAGCGGTCTTCCTCGAAGTCGTAGTCGTAGTCGCCGTCCTCGTCGCGCTCAAAGTGAAGATCGTAGGCTCCGGAGTCGGGGCCCGCGTACTCGAAGACCCCGTCCTCGACCAAGACGTAGTCGCCCTCGCCGACGCCGACCGAGTCGACGCCGTCGTCGTGCGCGAGATCGACGTCGTCGCCCGCCGCCTCGAGAATGGCGATGTCCGAGTCGGTGAGGACGACCGAGGAACCGGCCCCCCGATCGTCGGTCTCGCGGAAGAAGCTCGCGCCGATCGCGAGCGAGCCGTCGAGGAGGGACGCGTTCGCCCGGCCGCCGTAGATGTCGCGCTCGTAGTCGCCCGACGCGTACTCGTAGTCGACCGTGATCTCGTCGTCGCTCGTGATGGGACGGCGCTCCGTGAACTCGATCTCACCCGACGTGTAGCTCACGACGTAGTCGTTGTCCCTGCCCCTCCTGAGCCGGTCGCCGTTCAGCCAGACCCTCTCGCTGCCGGCGACGACCGACACCCCGGCCGCCCCGAAGCGGTCCGTGAGAAGATACGCGCCCTGCTTGCCGTCGACGCCGCGGAACGTCGCGCTCGAGAACTCGCCCGCCGATCGCGCCCCGGCGAGGAGGAGACCGCGCTCGGGTCTTCCGATCTCGACGGTCGCGCCCGAGAGCTCCCTCCGGAAGGTCGCGAGGGCGCCGCCATCGATCTCGAGGTCGTAGTCGCCCATCCTGGCGCTCACACCTTCGCCCTCGATCTCGACGAGCACCTTGTCGAGGGCCCGGAGCTCCTCGGTGTCGCCCTGCGGCACGAGCGGCGTGTTCTGGTCGGTGAGATAGGCGTTCACCGACACGTCGCGCGTGACGTTGCCTGCGATGTTGAGGCGGAGCGACTGCTCGAGGCTCGGGTCGCGATTCGATCCCACGCTGATCCCGAAGGTCTTCGCGCCTCCGACCCGGAGGCCCGAGGATCCCGGTGGTTCGGGCGGAGCGGCCTCGCTGTCCTCGACGAGGCGCGCCCGCTCGTCGAAGCCCGGCGGCAGCGCGGCGAGCGACTCCAGCACGGCCCGGCGGTAGACGGCCGAGAGCCCGAGGGGCAGGAAGCGGTAGCTGACGTCGATTCTCGAGGTCTCGGGGACGGTGCGCTCGAAGGTGAGCCTTCGCGACTCGTGGTCGATGACGTAGTCCAGGTCCCGCTCGATGAGGACGCGATCGACCGTGACGCTGTCGCTTCCGACGACGATGAAGACGTCGGGGAGCGTCACGCCGCCCGCCGCCTCGGCGCCCGTGAGGGACAGGACGCGCCGCCCGCCCTCGCGGACGATGGACCCGGCGGACGACCGGTCGGCTCCCTGGGACTCGTCCGCCGCGGCGGACGACGGGTCGGCGCCGCGGGGCTCCCCGGCCGCGGCGGCGGCCGTCAGAAGAAAGACGGCGACGGCAAGCGATACCCCACCCGTGAGGTGGGGCCGCCGCGTCTCGGGCACGCGGGCTCGATCACTCCTGACCGCGGCAGTCACCATAGACGATTCCGAGGACGAGGATGCGCGGCCCCGAGAGATCGAGGACGAAGAGCCGGTCGCCCCCGATCGCGAGGTCGCGTGGGGTCATGCCGTCCGAGGCGCCGTCGAACGACGCGCTCGGGGGCCCCCCGCCGGGCGGGAACGCCAGAACGGCGCCCCGGCGGGCGTCCGACACGAGCACCGCGCCCGAGCCGTCGAAGACGACGGCCGTGGCCGTGAGCGTGTCGGGCGTCGTGAGCGCGTAGAGGTGAGCCCCGAACTGATCGTAGACCTCGACGGCGCCGCGGTCCGCGTCGGCCACCGCGATCTCCCCCCCGGGCCCGGCCGCGACGCGGCCCGGACGGGCCAGTCCGCCCTCGCCGACGCCGAACTGACCGAACGGATCGAGGATCTCCTCGAACTGCGACACGGCGCGCACGGTGTGCGAGTCCGCGTCGGTCACCAGGATCTCGCCCGAGCGTCCGATCTCGATGGCGACCGGGCTCCCGCCCTCGTCGCCGAACTCCGTGAGATCGAGGAGGTCGCCGTCGTCGTCGAAGCGCTGGATCCTCCGGTTGCCCTCGTCCAGCACGTACACGTAGAAGCCGGGATAGACCGCGACGTCGCTCGGCGTGTCGAACTGCCCCGGATCCCACCCGTACCCGCCGAACTCCTCGACGACGACGCCCTCCCGGGAGACGATCAGCACGCGGTGGTTTCCGGTGTCGGCGATGACCAGGTGACCCCGGTGATCGAGCGCGAGAGCCTCAGGCGACGAGAGCCCCAGATCGGCGACGCCCTCGATCTCCCCCTCGAGCCTCAGCTCGACGACGCACTGCGGCCCCCGCGGCCTCGGGCGCGCGTCGGCAGCGCCTCGCGGACGCGCATCGGCGGCGCCCCGCAGATCCGCCGCCGGCGAGCGGCCGGCGAGCGTCGGCACCACCAGGAGACACGCGAAAGCGATGAGGGCTCGACGTGCCCTCGACGAAGAGCTCATCTCATACCTCATGGGGGTCGGCTCCGTGAAGCGGGCGCTTGGGGGGACAGTTTTCGGGCGGCGGGGGGAGTCGAGGGCCCCGGAATCAGAAGGAGAACTCGAGCGTCGCCCTGCTGCCGAGGACGCCGTCTGCGAGATCGGGCGTGATCGTGAGACGGGCGCTCGGCCCGCCGCCGGTCCCCTCATTGTGTCTCCTCGCCATCCACGCGGCGTCGATGGCGGAAACGGCGCGGTTCAGGACGGCGAGACCCGTCATGTAGAACGCGTTCTGGTTGGACGTCGACGCGCCGTGCCTGAGAACGCGGTACTTGTCGAAGCGTTCCTCGCTCTCCCATTCCCAGGATTGATCGTCGAAGTACCCGTTCTCGAGGAAGTACGTCTCCTGCGCCCCGAGGTCGTCGGGGTAGAGGCTGCGCGCCTCGCTCCTCACGGACTCGTTGAAGCTGTCGTCCCCCTCGCTTCTGATGTAGTCGGCGATGTCCTGAAGGTAGCCGCTTCCCGCGTCCTCGTCGACGCCGGCGAAGATGGCCGCGTGTTCGCGGTAGTCGTCCTCGCGCATGTTCCCCTGAACCTCGAACGCGGCGTACCCGACCCAGATGCCCGCCTCGGCCGTCATGAAAGCGCGCGCGGGGGCCGTGTGCCCCGCGTAGAGCTCGCCCCACCCGGGCAGCACGAGCGACATGAGGACGGCGACCATGGGATTCTTGAAGTCGTTCCCGCCGCCCGCGCCCGTCGCGGCCAGAGCGATCGGGGGAAGGTCGGCGAGCGATGAGTCGTCCCTGAGCGACAAGTCGCTCGCGACGAGATCGACCTCGCGGTAGCGCACCTCCTCGGCGGTCTCCCACGGCCCCGCAACAGCGCCGGCGGAGCATCCCACGACGAGCGCCCAGACGACGACCGCGGCCACTTTCGCACAGAATCTCATCAGTACCTCGCTACGAAGCTCACGGTGAGGCCGTCGCCGCCCTCCGCGACGTCGAACTCGACGCCGAGCCCCTCGTTCGAGGAGTGGCTCGGATCGCCTACCCCTCTCGCCGTCATGAAGGAATCGAAGGCGCTGACCACGTGGTTCAGAAGCACGGCCATCATGAAGTACCGCGCCTGTCTCAGGTGACGGTTGCTCTCGATCCTCAGGTCCCAGTAGTCGTCCCGGGTGCCCGCGTCGCCCGAGCTGTATTCGTCCCAGACGATGTCGCCCTCGTCCCCGTCGATGTTCCACCATCTCCAGTACGCGGCGTACTTGCCGATGTCCTCGTAGTACTCCTGCGTGCCGTAGTCGGCCACGGGCCGGCAATCGTACTCGCCGGCGCAGTCATCGCAGTCGACGCAGTTCTCCTGGTACCAGACGACGTACGCCGCGTGGTCCCAGTTCTCGTCGGCGAACGACTCGTAGTCGTCGCGCCCCTCGAGCCCCTTCTGATCGAGCACGTAGAAGCCGCCCCAGAGCGCGAGCTCGGCGAGCAAGTACAGGTAGCCCCGCTTCTGGCCCTGAACGACCTGCCCCGCGCCCGGCACGACGAGAGAGAGCAGGCCCATCGCGCCAGGGCTCTTCTCCGCCTTGGCCCCCGCATCGCCGGCGATGGCGACCGCGAGGAGCTCCTCCCGCGAGTCGAGCGAGGAGACGAGCGCGAGATCGCCCGCGGCGGCGCGTCCGGGCGCCGAGGAAGGCTCGAACGAAGCAGGCGCAGTCGCTGCGCCCGCAACCAGGAGCCATCCCGTGAGGATCACGACCAGAGCTCGCTTCATCCGCTCGTCGTCCCCCCCCGTGGCGGCGCCGGGCCGCCCCGGTGAATGCGACCGCCGGTCCCGGCGACTACCGGACGACCGCGACCTTCATGATCTGCACCTCGGAGCGTCGCTCCGGCAGCCCCGAGAGCGACGTGGTCCCGAGCGCCACGCTCGCCTCGACGCGCACGATGTAGAGACCGCTCGCGATGTCGTCCGTGTCCCAGACGATCTCGTTGACCGTCGGGTCGCCGCTCACCTCGAAGCTGTCGACGATCTGCCCAGTGACGTCGAAGATCTTGACCTCGACGTCGGCGCGCTCCTCGAGATAGACGCGCACCGTGAGATCGGAACCCTTGGCCGGGTTCGGATAGCAGTAGGTCCTCTCCGCCGCGAGGAGGCCGGGCGACTCCTCGAAGGGATCCGGCAGGAGCGCATCCGGGTAGCATCCCGTCCCGGCCGGCGTGCCGGCCTCGGTCGACCACACGATGTTCCCCGGCGCATGGTCGTACGGCATGCGATAGAAGAGCACGCGGTTCCCGCCCCCCGCGACGAGGACGTCGATCTCACCGTCCGCCTCGACGTCGCCGATCCACGGTGAGCCGAGAGAGGCGTCGGACGAAAGCGGCCAGCCGGGAACGAGATCGCCGGAGACTCCTCCCCAAGCGAAGACGTTGCCGCCGATGCCCGCCGCGAGGACGTCGACCTCGCCGTCGTCGTCGAAGTCGCCGATCAAGGGCGAGCTCTTCGCCGCGGCCACGCTGTCGCCCGGGTCGACCGCGAGCGGCCAGTTCTCGACGAGGGTCCCGTTCGCCCGAATGCCCACGACGCGAGACCGCCCCGCCGGCACGATGATCTCGAGCGACCCGTCGCCGTCGAGGTCGCCGAGCGCGGCCCGCGCCGTCACCTCGGACTCGAGATCGACGGGAAAGCCCGGAAGCTCGTCACCGCGGCGGTCCCACGCGTGAACCTCGCCGGTCGAGCCGACGGCCACGACCTCCGGCCGGCGGTCGGCCGCGCGGTCGAGGTCCCCGAGGACGATTCCGGCCGTGCCTTCGGTCCACGACGGGACCGTCACCGGCCAACCGGGGAGCGACGTGCCGTCGGCGTTCAACGCCGCGACCCATCCCCGGTTGGTCGTCGACGTCACGATCTCGTCCAAGCCGTCGCCGTCGAGATCACCGGCCGCGAGCGTCACCTCATTGAGCACGAGGTGCCCGAACGAGTAGGGCGAAGCGCCGACGTGCAGACCCTCGGCGTCGACGATCGTGATGAATCCTCCGACCGAGGCGACCGCGACCTCGAGCCCCGGTCGGGGATCGAGATCGGCCGCGAGCGGCGAGGAACTTGCGGGTCCGCCGATCGCGACGGGGAAGCCGGCCGCGACCGGGTCCGCGAGGCCGTCGAGGTCGACGTCCTCGTGGTCCCAGACGTAGAGGGAGCCGCAGTCGGCCGCGACGATGACCTCACGGTCGCCGTCTCCGTCGATGTCGGCGACGGCCGGCGTGCGCGAGATCCCGCCCGGAACCTGCGCGAAGTGGCCCCAGGCTCCGCAGAGCGGCACGACGGGCGACCCGTCGGCGTGCCACGCGTAGACGTTCCCGCCCGCGGTGGCCACGACGACCTCGCCCTCACCGTCGCCGTCCAGATCGGCGACGCGTGGCGCGGCCCGGCCGATCGGCTCGTCGAGATCGACCGGCCAGCCGTCCTTCCAGCGATCGAAGCTCACGTCCATCGTCATGATCGAGTCCGGAGCCGACGAGATGTTGGTGATCGAGAGATAGGTCTTGCCCCCGAGGTTCGTGTCGGTCGAGGGGTAGGTGTCCCACGAGAACGTGTCGTTGTTCTGCGCGTAGAACGGATCCCAGGCGCTGCCCGTCCAGTAGAAGCTCCCGATGTCGCCGAGGTCCATGATGCCGTCGGCCTCCTCGATCGCGACGCCCCGCCGGTGTCGGTCGTAGTTCACGGTGTTCCACGGAAGGAGGCCCGGGATGGCCCGTGTGTCGTCGATGTGCCAGATCATCATGCCCGGCCCGGGCAGGAGGAAATCGTACTCGTGGTTCACGGGACAGATCTCCTCCGTGCACCCGGGGTCGACCGGCCCGAGCACGACGCCGCGCTCCTGCTCGATGACCACGATCGGGCCGAGGGTGTCCTGGACGGGGTGGTAGATGTCGTCGAGACGGTTCTCGATCAGGAAGTACTCGTCTGACGTCACGGGGATCTTGTAGAGGCGGTACCCGTCGCCGCGCAGGACCGAGCCCTTCACCTCGACGTCCTCCGCGTCGTCGAGGAGCACGACGGGATCGAGCCATCCCATGAGTTCCTTCTGCCACGCGCAGGGCGCCGCCGGAAGGAGGCCGTAGGCGTAGCCCCACGCGGTGTTCATCCCGATGCGCCCGCCCGAGTCCATGATGTCCCAGTAGCCCACGGCCGGGAAGAAGTTGAACGTGTTGTAGAGATCCGGGAGACCCAGGATGTGACCCACCTCATGCGCGAGCGTGCCATTCAGGGCGATCGTGATGCCGTCCTGACTGGAGGTCTCCGGCATGATCGCCGACTCCCACACGGCCCACGCCCCGTCGTTCACGGAGATCGAGTCGCCGAGCGAGATGTGCGCCGACGGAAGATCGAACGGCGAGTTGAGCAGGATGTCGCTCTGCCAATCGGCGCCCGCGTGGAAAACGATGTAGCCGTCGTACTGCGAGAAGTCGATCGTGTCGGTCGTGTCGGCGGCGGCGAACGCGTCGCGGATGAACGTCTCGACCTGGCTCACGTACCAGACCTGCTGCTCGGAGTAGTCGTGGTAGTAGCCCATGTCGTGCGGCAGCTCGTACCCGGCCTCCGCCTCATCGGGCATCACGTCGTACTCGACTGTGAGGCGGCCGTACGACACGGACTCGTAGTAGTTCTTGAGCGCCGTCATGTGGAGGTCGAAGTACTCTCTGTCGTGCGGGGGCGCGTCGAAGATCCCCTCGACGTACTCGGAGTAGTCGAACGTGCCGTCCCCGGTGCTCCGCGAGTCGGTGTCGGGCTGGAACTGGACGCGCAGGGCCAGGAGCCGGACGGTCGTTCGTCCGGCCCGCTCGCGGCCCCTCGCCCGGGCGCGCTCGATGGCAGTCACACGGGGAAGATCGTCCTCGAAGATCTTCTTCACGACCGCGGCCGACTCGGCGGTCGGCGCATCGGACTTCCGACAGACGAGACGCGTTCCGCCCCACGCGGCGCACGATGCGAGCACGATGAGGAAAACGACCGGGGCCACGAAGACCTTGAGGCCCCGGAGGGGAGTCCTTGTCATGGCAGGAGCACCTCTCTGAATCGGCCCGCCCACGTCACCGAGAACCCCACCCTGAAGGGTCGCAGTCAGGGAGAAACCGTGAACCGCGCCCTGGAGGGCCGCGGTCAGGGTGAAGCCGCGCACGCACGCCCTGGAAGGTCGCGGCCAGGGAGAAACCGTGAACCGCGCCCTGGAAGGCCGCGGCCATGGTGAAACCGCACACGTGCTCCCTAGAAGGTCGCGGTCAGGGAGAACCGGAACGGCCGCTTGAGCCCCTCGGCCTGCGGCACGTTGGCCACGTCGAGCGCCCAGTTCCTGATCTTGAATCCCATGCCGAACGCGAAGTCCTTGACCTCGCCGTCCTCGTCGTAGACGTACCCCCCGCGAAGCGCGAAGAGGTCGTAGTAGCGGTACTCGGCACCGACGTCGAGGATCACGCCGATCGTCGGATCGCCGATGTCCTCCACGATGACCATCGACTTGTTGTACTCGACGCAGACGAGGAGGTGGTTCATCTCGTTCTCGAGGACCCTGTACGCGACGCCGAGCTTGAGGTTCCTCGGAAGCGGGTCCGACTGCTCCTCGTCGATGTAGGCGATCTTCGGACCGACGTGCTGTATGGTGGCGCCCACGCGGAGCCTGTCTCCCATCATGCGGTAGAGGACGCCGAAATCGGCGGCGAACGTGGAGCCCGCGCCCTTCTGCTGATCCTGTGTGAACTGCGCCGGCGCGAGGTCGACGTAGACGAACTTGAGATTGAGCCCCACGGCCAGGTTCTCGCCGATCGTGGTTCCGTAGGCCACGGACGGAATCACCTCGTACGAGCTGAACTCGCCAATCGGGTCGGGGCTGTCCGGGTTTGTGGCGACCTGCTTCCCGTAGGTCAGGTAGATGACCGACGCGCCGATCGTGCCGAGCCCCTCCACGCGCTGGGCGTAGGCCGCGTACTCGTAGTACACGTCGTCCCAGTCCGGTACGAGCTGCGTGTGCATCAGCGTGAGGTTGTACTGGGCCTCGAGGAAACCGAGTCCCGCGGGGTTCCAGGAGACCGCGCTCGCGTCCTCGGCCACGGCGACGTAGCAGTCGCCCATGCCCGCGGGCCTGGCGCCCGGCTGGATGTAGAGCGACTGCGCCCCGCCGATCGAAACCTGAGCTCCGGCCGCCCCCGCCAGCGCGACAACGAGGAGCATCGTGATCGCAACTCTCGCCTTCAGCATCTCTCGTGCTTCTCCTTTCGGGTCTCTCACCAGAGAAGCTACCTCATGACGACCGCTCGACCGATGGCCTCGGCCCTGTCGCCGCGGTACGTCAACGAGGTCGCTTGTATCCTATAGAGGTAGACGCCGTTCGCCAGCTCGTCGTTCTGCTGGTCGCGGCCGTCCCAGTACACTTGGTTCGCCCCCGGCGACGCGACGATGTCGTCGATCGTCCGGATGAGCCGCCCTCCGACCGTGAACACGTCGATCCTGACCTCAGCGGCGACCGGCAATTGGAAAAGGATGGTCGTCCCCTCGTCCCCGCCGTCGGGGAACGGGTTCGGGCTCGAGGCGACGCTCCTGATCTTGAAGTCGGCCGACGAGACGACCTCGATCCACAAGTTCCGGGTCGTTCGATTCCCGATGTTGTCGGTCGCACCGACCGACAGCGTGTAGCCCCGGAAATCGAGCGCCGGCAGGGCGTACGTGATGATGCCGCTCTCGTGACTGCCGATGTCGTACAGGAACTCGTCCGTGATCACCGTCGTGTCGGGCTCGCCCTCGATCGTCAGAACGATGCCGTCGGCCGCGCGGCGGTCGACGAGATTGACGCCGTTGGGATCGTGGATCGTCACAGTGAATTCGCTCCCCGGAAGCACCGACGTGCTGCCGCCGTCGAATGAGATGTCGATCGACGGCCCCGTGGCATCGGTGACGTCGACGCTGTCGGCGATCGTGACGTTCTCGAGCGAGAACGCCCCGTCAACGTTCCCGTCGTAGAAGTAGCCCCGGATCCGGCCGTGACGACCCTCGCGCGCGAGAGTTGAGACGACGAACTGCCCCGAGAATTCGCCGCCCGCGACCGAAACCGGCCCCACGAAGATCGTTTCGCCCGGAAGGTCGTAGTCGACGTGCGCGGGCGCGTGCTGCGGCCATTCCTGGTCGTAGCCGCTCGTGTCGGCGCTGTCTGTGACCCAGAGGATTGCCACTCCTCCGAGCCCCTCCGTCTCGCCGGTGTTCTCTCCCGCGATCTCGACGGTGTCCCGTCGCTTGAGGGGCAGAAGCCCATCGTCATCGATCTCACCCCCGCCCCGCGGGGCCGCCAGGGTGACCGCGGGATCGCCGACGAGGATGAACCGCGTGTTGTTGAGCCAGTCGGAGTGATCGATGGCCGTCGTGATGAACCCGTTCTGGAACGCCTGTCCGATGTCGAGGACGGCCGCGGGGTCGACCTGCTGATGGCCGAACACGTACTTGAGGAACGAGCGGTTCAGCTCGGAGTTCTGACCCGCGCCGGAGTCCCTCGTGCTTCCGATCGAGGCGATCGTTCCTCCGATCGGCGACTTCGCCAGGGCCTCCCCCAGCGAGTCTCCGGTCCGCTGGTCGAACTTGTTCAGGCGGCACGACGCCGCGAAGAAGAGAGGCAGCCGGTCGATGTTGTGGAGACGGGGAATGTCGTCGAAGAGGAAGACGTTCTCGTGCGCCATCAGAAGCTCGTTGCCGTGCCCCGTGTAGTTCATGACGAGGGCGCCGTCGTTCCAGGCCTCGACGATGTCGGCGCGGGCGCCCGCCTTGTTGCCGACGGCGTCGTGGTCGTATTCCATCAGGAAGATCTTCCTGCGGTCGATCGGCCACGGGAGAACCAGATCGTCGATCATCTCGGCCTGGACGGTGTGATAGTACTCTGGGTTGCCGATCGGCTGGCCGTCGCCGTCGAGCCCCTTGAACTCGTCGTCGGCGACCAGCATGACGGTGTTCTTCCAGAGGCCCGGCTCGAGCTCGGTGTCGTAGTGTTCGATCTTGTCGATCATCGTCGCCGCTTCGCCCGCGGTCGTGACGGGCAGCCGTCCGAGCGCCATGGCCGGATCGTACTCGTAGTCCTCGAACCCAACGAACCAGAGGTCGGTCGGCCAGTGCAGGGCGCCCGTGTAGTACGTCGGAACGAGACACGGTGAGCTCGTCGCCTGATACTGGCGGTAGTCGGACGACGCGTCGCCCAGGAGCAGAACGTGCGTCGGAGGAACGTCCCAGCTGTCCCAGACGTGCATCAGGTAGTTCCGGATCGCCGTCGGGTCGACGACCCCCCACGAGAACTCGTCGTAGACGTCGGACAGACGAACGAGCTGGACGGAGAAGCCGCCGCCAGAGGACGACTGGCGGTGGCTCTTCAGGCGGGCGCCGGCGTCGTGGAAGTCGTCGTGGGCGATGATCATGTAATCCGCGCTCCCGGGAGGGCGAAGATCACCGAAGTCGTCGACCTCGATCGTCGGACGCATGTGCCCGACGTCGGAAACGACCACGTAGGCGGCCGTGTCCGCGACCTCGTCCTGGAAGGTGAGCCGGCCGTCCGTGAGCGTGACGCCGGGGACGGTGCGAAGCGTGAACTTGTCGATCACCTTGTACGCGGCGCCTGCCGTGCCGTCGAAGCCGTCGACCGAGTAGTCGACGATCCCCGTCCGTCCCGAGCTCCCGAAGCGCAGCTGAGCGTCGACGGCGGAGAGCTCCCGCCAGTACTCGAGCTCGTACCAGTCGATGAGAATGTGGTCGCGCTCGGTGAGCGGATCGGCGCGGGGAACGTGGATCTCGAGCGTGTTGTACTGAGGCTCGGTCCGCATGGGAAGCCCGTCTTCCTCGAAGACGTAGCGGCTGTAGCCGTCCCACTCCGCGACGTGCGCCAGCGTGCCGTTCAGGGTGAACTCCGTGCGGTGGTCCGGGTGGCCGCCCTCACTCGAGTTACCGTCGACGCGGACCCTCAGGAGTCCCGTGGAGTCGGTCACGATGTGGCTGAAGTGCCCGTGAACGAACTCCCCGAAGTCGGCGACGATCTGCTCCGCGTGGAAGTAGTCGCTCTCGGGGATCCGGTCGCTCTGCATCTGTAGCCAGTACCAGCTGTCGCCGCGGCCCTCGAACTCGAAGACGTTGCCCTCGAGGTGCGCCCTCGCGCGGTAGTCGGCGGCGGGGATGGGGGTCGGCGAGGACTGGAGATCGTCCTCGGCCATCCTCCTCGGCGGATCGGTGAATCCCGACGGAGTCCCCTCGTTCTCCCAGGTGAGCCAGTAGACGTTGTCGTTCGCGTAGCTGTTCTCGTGAAACGGCTCGTTGGCGCCCTCGATCCCGAGCTCGTCGACCCAGCCGTCGACGTCCAGGCCGTAGAAGACCACGCCGTCGCCGGGATCGAACGTGCCGTCGCCGTCACCCTCGACGTCCACGGCGCACTCCTCCATCCAGGTCGGCCTCGGGTCGCCCACCAGGGCCGGCAGCGAGATGCCGCCTCCGGAGAACACGCGAACGGTCCCAGGGTCGATCAGATCAGCGTCGACTCCGACGGCCGCGAGGTCGCCGTGGTCGACCCGGTAGAGACCGGTCTCTTCGAGCGTCAGCTTGACCCAATTGGAGGACGTCGTGAAGTAGTCGTCGCGTCCTGGAACGCGCCGCTCGACCCGCCCGCGCCGCCACGCCCGCCCGCTCTCGTAGTTCGCGAGAAGCGACTCGAGCATGCGCTCGCGCCGCGGCAGGTCCGAGGAACGCGGCGACTGCCTCTTGATGCCCTGGAACGTCAGGGCGACCTCGATCGATCGGTGGCTCAGGAGGAGTTCCTCCTGTGGATTCGTCTGGCAGGGGTAGATCGCGACCGCGACCGTCCGCTGCGTCGTCGTCCAGCGCGGACCGGACATGGTCGCCGCCTCGCGGGGCCAGAGGCCCTCCTCGCGATACGGCCCACCCTCGACATACACGTACTCCGAGAGCCCTCCCCCCTCGACCGACAGAACGGACGGCGACGGTACGACGCGGACCCCCGACTCGGTCACGGTGCCATCGACCGAGACTCGGAAGTTGACGCGCTCGCAGTCAGGGATCGCGACCCTCACCCGCACGACCGGCAGCGCGGGCGCCCCCGGCACGCTCGCGACGTCGGCCCCGTCGATCGTCACCCCGGTGTACTCGCGATCACCGATGCGAAGGACGCGCGTCGAGAGCCGGCCGGACTCGTATCTCAGGATCACTCCGTCCTCGCTCGAGGACACGAGCTCGACCGCTCTCTCCTCCCTGGCCTCCGTGGGGGGAACCGCGGCGATGAAGAGAACCGCGATGATGAGGAAGGCCGCGCGTGTCATCCGTCCTCCTTAGGCAGTTGCCCCAGTGAAGGCGCAGCTGATGTCGCTTCTGTTCATGATCCCGACGAGCCTGCCCTCACCGTCGACCACGGGTATGAGCACGAGCTTACGATTCAGCATGAGCGCGGCGACCTTCATGATCGACGTCTCCGGTCCGACGACCACGGGATCGGCGACCATCACGTCCTCGGCCAGAAACAGCGACGGCTCGATCTCGGCCATCGTCTGAGCCTCGATCGCGCCGAGATCGTCGAGGAAGGCGAGCTCATCGAACATCGAGAGGTAGTGAGGGATGAAGATGTTGATGAGCTCCTCATGCGTGACGACGCCCAGGAGGCGCCGCTCGTCGTCCACAACGGGGACGCCGGTTATGCGGTGTCTCTTCATGGTTGACGCGATCTCCGCCACGTTCGCGGCCCGTCCCACCGTGATTACGTCGGTCGTCATGTAGTTGCGGGCCTTCATGCTCCCCCCGCGTTCGGAGGCGGCCGGGAACCGGACCCCCGCGCCCCTCGGCGGACGTGACTCCGCCCCTCGGCGGACGCGATCCTGAGCCCTCGGACGATCAACCGACCGAGTCCAGAAGCGCGAGAACCTCAGCGACCGACTCCGTCTTCAGGAGAGACTCCCGATTCGCCTGGTCCTTCATGAGAAACGAGAGCCTGGCCATCAGGTTCAGATAGACCCGCGAGGGCTCCAGCTCACGAGGGGCCCCAATGAGAAATATGAGCCTCACGGGTTCGCTGTCAAGGGCACCGAAATCGACGTCCCCGGCCGCCCTGCCGAAGGCGAACACGACGCTCGAGACCGCCTCGCTCTTGGCGTGCGGGAACGCGACGCCGTAGCCGACGCCCGTCGTCACGAGTTCCTCCCTCGCGAGAACGTCGCGAAGGAGCGCGTCGCGGTCGGAGACGATCGGCGAAAGGCCCAGGAGCCCCGCCATCGATGCGATGACCTCTTCCTTGGTGCCGGGCGCGACCGCGAGGTCGATCAGCTTCGCGCCGGTGAATGAGGAGAGCTTCAAGGGTCACGAACTCCTGTCTCTTGGGCTCAGGCGACCAGGTTCCGGGCCGCCACGAGGAGCGCGACGGCGACGATGCCGACCTGCCACCAAGCGTGCCGCGCGGGAAGCGTCCTCCCGTGCGGAACGAATCTGCGGAGCCACGGGGCGTGCCCCGGGAACATCTTCCGTCTCGCCGGGAGCAGGCCCATCCGCCAGAAGAGGTTCTCGACGTCGGGCACCGCTCCACCGACGGCGCCCCAGAACGCGGTCGTGTGGCCCATACCTGCGACGAGCATGGCACCGAAGGCCACGGCGACGACCGTCACCTCGAGCCACGTCTTCTCGTACTCGGAGTGGGGGATCACGTCGAGCGGAATGTGGCTCAGGAGACCGAGCGTGAACGCTGCTCCCCTCCCCCCCACGAACGACCCGACGGCCGCGCCGACCGCCATGTGGACG
The DNA here is from genome assembly GCA_025774545.1 of bacterium. Classification (GTDB taxonomy): domain Bacteria; phylum Joyebacterota; class Joyebacteria; order Joyebacterales; family Joyebacteraceae; genus JALGVU01. The sequence goes on from JALGVU010000003.1 coordinate 46,542, forward strand.
AGGACGGTCACCGCGTCAGACCTCCTTGAACTCCCCCATGGCCATCAGCCTCGCGAGCCGCTTCCGCACGAGCTCCTCGGGACTCATCGCCTCGAGATCCGAGAGATGCCGGGCGATCGCCTCGCCCACGGCGCGAGCCGCGCGCTCCGGATCCCGGTGCGCGCCGCCGGCCGGTTCGGGGACGATCTCGTCGATGACCCCGAGTCCCATCAGGTCGTTCGCGGTGATCTTCATCGCCTCGGCGGCCTGCTGGGCGCGGGCCGCGTCCCTGAAGAGGATCGAGGCGCACCCCTCGGGAGAGATCACCGAGTAGATCGCGTACTCGAGCATCAGGACGCGGTCGCCGACCCCGATGCCCAGGGCGCCGCCGCTCCCGCCCTCGCCGATCACGACGACGACGATCGGAACGGGCAGCCGGGACATCTCGTGGAGGTTGTACGCGATCGCCTCCGCCTGGCCGCGTTCCTCGGCCCCGATGCCGGGATACGCGCCGGGCGTGTCGACGAACGTGATGATCGGCCGGCCGAACTTCCCCGCCAGCGACATGAGCCTCAGAGCCTTCCGGTAGCCCTCCGGGTGAGCCATCCCGAAGTTCCGCCGGATGTTCTCCTTCGTGTCACGCCCCTTCTGGTGCCCGACGATGACCACCTTGCGATCGCCGAAGAAGCCCAAGCCCCCCACCATGGCCTCGTCGTCTCCGAACCGCCTGTCGCCGTGCAGCTCGGTGAAGTCGACTCCGAGCATCCGGATGTAGTCGGCCGTGTACGGCCGCCGCGGGTGCCGCGCGATCTGCGTCACCTGCCAGCGCGTCAGCTTGCCGTAGATCTGCCGGCGGAGGTCCTCCGCCTTGGCCTCGAGCCGGTGGAGCTCCTTCGCCACGTCGATGTTCTGGCTGTCGGCGAAGCTCCTCAGCTCGTCGATCCTCTGCTCCAGCTCGAGAAGCGGCTTCTCGAACTCCAGCCACCCGGCCATGTCGTTCTCCGTTCGTTTGGCGGGAGCGCCGCCGGCCGCCGCGCACAGAGGCGAAGGCACGACGCGGCGTCGCGCCGACCCCGTCAGAAGATGTCGTAGAACGTGAAGGCGATCGATCTGCTCGCGAGCCCCGGCGAATCGCGGGGCCCGACCAGGTTCCTGAACATGAAATCGAGCTGCAGCTGATCCATGAAGACCCAGCGGAGCCCGGCGTTCAGGAAGCCCGTCTTGCTGCCCGAGTCGTCGTCCGTCCTGTCGGTGCCGACGTGGTACTCGGCGAGGATCGAGAACTCCTGCGAGAAACGGGCGCTCACCCCGGCGAAGAAATCCGGCTTCGCCTTCGGAAGCTCGAGCGTCCTCGCCACGCCGGCGTGGGCCTGCCAGTACTCCGAGAAGGGCAGCGTCTTCGTGCCCACGACGTAGAACCCGAGCGAGGCCTTCTCGTAGCCTCCCCCCTCGAGCTCCCGACCGTGGCCTCTCGAGTCGAACCCGAAGGCCAGGCCGGGGATCGCGGGCTGCTCCTCGGCGAACCTGAGCTTCACCTCGATCTCGACCGAGTCGTCCCACTCGGGGTCGCCCGTGCCGATGATGCTCGTCGCGCCGTACGAGAGGCCCACATGAAGATAGGGCGCGACGCCGATCCTGATACTCCCGACGACGCCCCCCGCAGGCTCCACGGCGAGCCCCAGGGAGTAGCTCCCGCGGCCCAGCGTGTGCGCCGACGGCAGGTCGACCAGGGTGGCGAAGCGCTCGTCACCCGAGCACACGCCGCACGCTGCCACGAGAAGCACACACACGAGGACGCCTCGCGCCCGAGAAGACCCCATGACCATCCCCCCTCGACTTCCCGGAAGACCGCCAGAATGTTGCAGCAGAATATAGCAACTCCGCATCAGGCTGTCAATTAGAAACGCGCGCGGGAGCCTCGGTCCTGCCCTGGGCCGCGTCAGAATCCTGGATTGGGGGCCCGCGCACCGAGGACCGAGCCCTCGAGCTCGACGTTGGCCTCGCCGACCATCCCCTCGAGCCCCTCGAGGAGATCGCGCGACGTCTCGACCTTGAGTCCGCTCGCGCTGATCGTGACCTCGCCGCCCGTGGCCGGCTGCACGATGAGGTCGACCGGACACCGCCCGGGATGCGCTGCGAGGAGGTTCCTCAGGTCCTCGAGCGGAGGGTTCTCGAGCCCGGCGCTCGTGATCCTGATCACGACGCGCTCGACGAACCGCTGGTACGCCGACGGGAGCGGAACGACGTCGTTCGCGATCACCTTCGGCACCTCGTCCTCCCGCGTCGAGATCCTCCCCTCGATGATGACGGCCGCGTCGCGCCGGATCTCGGCGGATCGCTTCGCGTAGCAGCTCGAGAAGACGAGGAGCTCGATCCGCCCGGTGAAGTCCTCGAGCGTCACGAACGCCATCCGGTCGCCCTTCCGGTCGGTCGTCGTCTTGATCTGCGAGATGATGCCGCCGAGCCGCACGGCCTCGCCGTCCTCCATCTCCGGGAGGTCGTTGATCGACGCCGTCGCGAACGCCTTGAGCTCCCGCTCGTACCGCGCGAGGGGATGACCCGTCACGTAGAGGCCGAGAATCTCCTTCTCCTTCGCGAGGGCGAAGCTGTCGCTCCACGCCTCTGCCTCCGGAAGCCTCCTCGGCCTCTTCTGGGCGCCCTCCGTCTCGTCGAGCGCGCCCATGAGCGACAGCTGTCCCGACGCGCGCTCCTCGTGGATCCGAGCACCGAAGTCGAGGGCCGAGGCAACGGATTTCATCTGTTGGGCGCGGTGCCCATGCAGGCCGTCCATGGCACCCGCGGCCACGAGGCTCTCGAGCACCCGGCGGTTCACGAGCCTCAGATCGACGCGGCTCGTCAGATCGAAGATGTCCTCGAACGTCCCGTGCTCGCGACGGGCGCCGATGATCGACCTGATCGCCGCGCGGCCGACGTTCTTGATCGCGCCGAGGCCGAACTGGATGTCGCCACGCGGCGTGGCGCGGAACTCGACGTGTCCCTCGTTGACCTCCGGCGGGAGGACGCGGATGCCGCTCCTGCGACACTCGTGGATGAGCGCCACGATGCGATCCGAGTTGTCCATCTCGCTCGTCATCGTCGCGGCCATGAACTCGGCCGGGTAGTGCGTCTTGAGATACGCCGTCCGCACCGCGAGGATCGCGTAGCAGGCCGAGTGGGCCTTGTTGAAGCCGTAGCCCGAGAAGTGCTCCATGTGGTCGAAGATCTCACCGGCCTTCTTCTCGGAAACGCCCCGCTCGACCGCCCCCTTGACGAAGTCGGTGCGCTGAAGCGCCATCTGCTCGACGACCTTCTTCCGCATCGCGTTCAGGAGGTGGTCGGCCTGGCCCATCGAGAAGCCGGCGAGCGTGCTCGCGACCTGCATCACCTGCTCCTGGTACGCGATGACGCCGTAGGTCTCGGCGAGCACGGGCTCGAGCCCCTTGTGGAGATACCTGACCTTCTGCTTGCCCTGCTTCCTCTTGACGTAGTCGTCGACCATTCCCGATCTGAGGGGACCCGGACGGTAGAGCGCGTTCACGGCGATCATGTCCTCGAACCGCTCGGGCTTCATCTTCCGGAGGAGGTCGCGCATGCCCGACGACTCGACCTGGAAGACGCCGACCGTGTTCCCGGTGCTCAGAAGCTCGAAGGTCTCGGGATCGTCGAGCGGGATCTCGTCTGGAGACAGATCGACGCCCCGGTTCTCGCGGATCATCGCCAGAGCGTCGTGGATGACCGTGAGGGTCCGGAGTCCCAGGAAGTCGAACTTCAATAGCCCGATCTGCGCGAGCGAGCGCATGTGGTACTGCGTGACGATCTCGTCACGGTTGGTCTTGTAGAGCGGCGCCCACTCGTCGATCCTGCCGGGCGCGATGATGACGCCCGCCGCGTGCACCGACGCGTGCCGCGAGAGCCCCTCGAGGTTCTTCGCGTACTCGATGAGACGGGCGTAGCGCTCGTCGGAGTCCCTGAGCTCTTTGAGCTCCGGGACCTTCTCGAGGGCCTCGTCGAGCGTGATGTTGAGCTCGCGAGGGATCATCTTGGCGATCTTGTCGACCTCGGAGTACGGGAACTTGAGCACGCGTCCGACGTCCCTGACGGCCGCCCGGGCCATCATGGTGCCGAACGTGATCACCTGGGCCACCGACTCCCGCCCATACTTCTGGGTCACGTAGTCGATGACCTCGTCCCGGCGCTCGTAGCAGAAATCGATGTCGAAGTCCGGCATCGCCTTGCGCGCGGGGTTCAGGAAACGCTCGAAGACGAGCCCGAACCTGAGGGGATCGAGTTCCGTGATCCCGAGCGCGTAGCTCACGATGCTCGCCGCCGCCGACCCGCGCCCGGGCCCGACCGGAATGCCCCGCCGCTTCGCCTCGTGGATGAAGTCGTGCACGATCAGGAAGTAGCCGGCGAAGCCCATCTCGTCGATGAGCCGAAGCTCCTTCGCCGCACGCTCCTCGATCTCGGGCGTGACTTCGTCGTAGCGTCTCGCGAGCCCGTCGTCGGTGAGCGCCCTCAGGTGCTCAGACGGAGCCGAGTACCCGGCGGGCAGAAGGAAGCGCGGCATGTGGACCTTGCCGAACTCGAGCGAGAGGCTGCACTTCTCGGCGATCTCGATCGTGTTCTCGTAGGCCCCGGGCATGTCGCGGAAGAGCTCCCTCATCTCGTCCGGCGACTTCATGTAGAACTCGTCGTTCGGCATCCGCATCCGGTTGGGGTCGTCGATCTCCTTGCCGGTCTGGATACAGAGCAGGACGTCGTGGGCCGGCGCGGCCTCCCTGGTGAGATAGTGGCAGTCGTTGGCCGCCACGAGCGGAATCCCGAGTTCGCGGCCGAGCCGGGCGTAGCCCGACCTCACGACCTCCTCCTCCGGCAGGCCGTGGTTGTGGACCTCGAGATAGAGGTCACCCTCGCCGAAGATCTCCACGAGCTCGATCACGGACTCGCGAGCGGCGTCCTCGTTGCCGGACAGAAGCTGCTTCGCGGGCGCGCCGCGGAGGCAGGCCGTCGTCGCGATGAGACCGTCCTGGTGCTCCCGCAGAAGCTCCAGATCGATCCGTGGACGGTAGTAGAAACCCTCGAGGTAGCCCTTGGTGGAGAGCTGCATCAGGTTCTGGTAACCGGTGAGGTTCTTCGCGAGCAGCAGGATGTGGGAGTAGCCCTCCCACATCTTCCCCTCAGGACGCGACGTGTGCCCGCGGGGATCGAGGTAGGCCTCCATGCCGATGATCGGCTTGAGCCCCGCCTGCGACGCCTTCGAGTAGAACTCGATGGCGCCGAACATGTTGCCGTGATCCGTGATGGCGAGCGCGGGCATCCTGAGCTCGTGCGCCCGCTCGATCATCAGATCGACACGAGAGGCGCCGTCCAGGAGGCTGTACTCGGAGTGGTTGTGGATGTGGACGAAGTCTGCGTGCTTCATCGTCGCTCGTGCCCGTCGCGTTCGGGCGGCCCTTCCACGTGATACCGCAGCATCGCCTCCGCCATCTCGGCGAGGCCGGACTGCTCGGCGCCGCGCAGGTAGTCGTGGGACTCCGTCAGGACCTCCGCGAGAATGCGGTGCCGGTCTACGGCGCTCACGCTCACGAGCACGTAGAGCTGACACACGGGACCACCGCCACCGCCCGGGCCGCACGGCCGGTGGTAGACGCTGTCCTGACACGCCACCGCCACGAGGCGGTCACCGTACTCCCCTTGGATCTCCACCCGGAACGACGTGCGCTCGGTCGACGAAACGGTCGAGCGCACGCGCGCGGTCGCCGGGGCGTAGAGCTCGTTGATCCCGAGATCCGCCTCCCGCCTGATCTGTCTGAGGGCGTCCTCGAACGCCTCCGCGATCCCGCCCTCGACGTCGCTCGCAACGGACACACCCCCGACGTAGAAGGCCCGCTCAGCCGTGTGCGCCGGGACGATCCGGACCCACCGAGGAAGCTCAGACGGCGCGGTCTCCCCCGCACCCGACGTCGTCGACGGAGCCGCGCAGCCCAGACACAGGGCCGTCGCCACCCCCATGATGAGAACTGCGACACTCACGGGCCGGTCGCGGAGCATGGGGTCCCTCCTTCGCTCGTCTCTCGTTGGGGGAGCGCCGCCGCGCGCGGTCCCTCGATCGCGCACGCGCCGTCCCGGCACACGCGAGCCACACCTGAAAGGGTATCAAGAGGAGGAGCCGATCGTCAACCCGGAGTGCCGATCGTCAACCCGGAGTGCCGAAACCACCGAGCGCCGGGCGCGTGCCGCGGCCAAGAAAAAAGCAGACCCCTCTCGCCTCTCGGCGAAAGGGGTCCGTACGTTCCGGCAGCGTCCTACTCTCCCACAAGGTGTCCCAAGCAGTACCATCGGCGCTGGAGGGCTTAACTACTGTGTTCGAAATGGTAACAGGTGTGACCCCTCCGCCATTGCCACCGAAACACTCTCGGGCCAGGCGCTCGGCCTGCCCCTCGTTTTTGCACCTGGCATGAGGTCAGGCGCAAGCCCAGCCCCCCGTCAGTCAAACGCGATCGCATCGCAGACTACACAAGCCAGGTGCATGTCCACAGCGACATCTCAATAGGATCGGACGGGTAGACGCGTCTTCGCTGGTTCATTATAAGGCCAAGCCTCACGGCTGATTAGTACCGGTCGGCTGAAGGGATTACTCCCCTTACACCTCCGGCCTATCCACGTCGTCATCTTCGACGAGCCTTCAGGTGGGTTACCCCACGGGATGCCTCGTCTTGGAGGAGGCTTCACGCTTAGATGCTTTCAGCGTTTATCCTTTCCGAACATAGCTACCCAGCCATGCCACTGGCGTGACAACTGGTACACTAGAGGTTCGTCCATCCCGGTCCTCTCGTACTAGGGACAGCTCTCCTCAAGCATCCAACGCCCGCGACGGATAGGGACCGAACTGACTCACGTCGTTCTAAACCCAGCTCACGTAACGACTTTAATTGGCGAACAGCCAAACCCTTGGGACCTTGTACAGCCCCAGGATGT
>JALGVU010000424.1 GCA_025774545.1 bacterium
CGCCTCGGCGGCGGCGCCGGCCGAGCCGGACGTGCGCATCGTCGCCGACGAGAACGGCCAGAAGCTCCAGGTCGACGGCGAGGACTACATGGTCTTCGGCATGAACTGGGGCTACATGCCGATCGGTGAGAACTACCTGTACGACCTCTGGAGTCATCCGGACGACGTCATCGAGGCGGCGCTCTCCCGGGAGATGCCGCTCCTACAGGACATGGGCGTCAACTCGATCCGGCAGTACGTGGGCATCCCGCCGCGGTGGGTCGAGTACATCTACGAGGAGTATGGCATCACGACGATGCTGAACCACACGGTCGGACGCTACGGCTACACGATCGACGGCGCGTGGATCCCCTCGGTCGACTACTCGGATCCCTACTTCCGGGAACTCGTGACGGCGGAGATCGTCGGCTGGGTCGAGCGGTACCGCGACACGCCGGGCGTCCTCCTGTGGCTCCTGGGGAACGAGAACAACTACGGGCTCCACTGGAGCTCGTTCGAGATCGAGGCTCTTCCGGAGGGTGAGCGCGACGACGCCCGCGCGCGCTATCTCTACACGCTCTACTCGGACATCACCGACGAGGTCAAGCGCGCCGACCCCGAGAAGCTCGTCGCCATCTCGAACGGCGACCTCCAGTACATCGACATCATCGCCGAGGAGTGCGGGAACCTCGACGTCCTTGGCACGAACGTCTACAGGGGCATCTCGGTCCGTGACCTCTACCAGGTCGTCGACGAGAAGCTCGGCGTCCCGGTCGTCTTCACCGAGTTCGGCGCCGACGCGTACAACGCCAAGGAGATGCGCGAAGACCAACTGATGCAGGCGAAGTACCACATCGGACAGTGGCAGGAGATCTACGAGCAGTCCTACGGCAAGGGACGCGTGGGCAACGCCATCGGCGGCTACATCTTCCAGTGGAGCGACGGCTGGTGGAAGTTCGGACAGGAGAGCCGCCTCGACATCCACGACACCAACGCGTCCTGGCCGAACGGCGGCTACAGCGAGGACTTCGTCGAGGGCGAGAACAACATGAACGAGGAGTGGTGGGGCATCACGGCGAAAGGGCCCCCCGACCACAGGAGCCTCTACGAGATCTACCCGCGGGCGGCGTACTACGCGCTGAGGCGCGCCTTTACGCTTCCCCCCTACGCGCCCACGACCGACCTCGAGACTATACGTGCGCACTTCGCGAGAATCCAGCCGGCCTCGGCGGAACTCGAGGCGCGGGGCGACCGCGCGGCCATGCTCGGAGGCCCCCGCGACCGCGTGCACGTGTCGGGCCTGAGGCTCGAGTTCGAGACGATCAACACGGGCGGCAGGCACGTGACGACGCCGGCCACCGAGGGCGCGGCCGCCGGATACCCCTCGTTCAAGGGCTTCGACCAGATGCAGTCGTTCTACGTCGACTTCGAGGCGAAGCCCACGGAGAGCCTGACGGGGAAGCTCTCCGTCAACATCCTCGGCGACGTGCCGGAGAACCCCATCGACGAGATCTTCTACGAGAACCGCGGACGGCCGAAGACCTTCCTCACCGACACCGGCGACACCGAGGTGGAGGACGTGGAGCGCGTGAAGGTCTACCAGGCCTCGGTCTCCTGGGAGGACAAGTGGTTCATGATGGACGGCTTCTACCGCACGGGCCACCTGCACTGGGGATTCGAGGGTGACTTCTTCGGGCTCTACCGCGACGCCTACTACGGCGAGAACGTCGACATCTACAACGGCATGGCGCCGGTGGGATTCGAGATCGCGGCCAAACGGCAGCTCCAGGGCCTCAAGGTCGCGTTCGGCCCGCAGCTCTGGTGGGGCGCGAACCCGGCGGTGCTCGTGAAGTACAACAGAAGGATCGGTACGGTCGACGCCACCGCGATCTACCACGAGGACATCTCCGAGCAGTCCTCCGTCAACACCTCAATAGCGATCCCGGAGCCCAAGACCCGCAAGGTGACGCTCCAGTTCGCGACCAAGCGCGGACCCTGGGGATTCGAGGCCGGCGGTATCTGGTCGGGCAGCACGAAGGTCGGCGACGGTTTCCAGATAGTCCGAAGGACCCCGGACGGGTACGACGTCTTCCAGGACGAGATCATCGACGGAGACACCTTCGGCGCGAAGGGGAAGATCACCTGGGAGGAGGGACCGTGGCACTGGTACGCGCAGGGCACCCGGATGGGTCTCGTCGCTGACGCGGGGCCGACCCCGACGATCACCTACACCGGCTGGAACCTCAAGGACTCCGGTTCAGGCAACCAGACTAACTACCTGACGGGAGTCGCGGTCAACGTGGGGGACTTCCAGATCAGCCCGAACTT
>JALGVU010000125.1 GCA_025774545.1 bacterium
TAGGGCCTCCCCAGTTGACACGTCTGCTCTCCCGGCATGTCGCCCCTGATACCCCGGAGGAGCCCCGGGCGGTACGCCTGTCCTACGCCCCGGGGTGATGGCTTCCCGGCTGAAGCACCCGGTCGCCCTCCCCAATCTTGTCTTTACGAGGCTACATGTAGGTTCACTTACGTTACGACCTGCCGGTTCGCGTCGCCTCCCGTAGAGACTTTTGTCGGGCCGCTTTGACAGCACCGTTACCGATACTGACCGACCCCACGCTACGGGGCTGACAGGCAATTACCCCGGTCGGCTCCTTACAGCCGACTAGCTCGACGTGCCCTTGGCTGGGCACTCACTTCAGAAGCAGCATCTTCCGTTCGGCCCGGTACTCCCCGGCCTCCATCCTGTAGAAGTACACACCCGACGACACCGCGTGCCCGTGCCCGTCACGCCCGTCCCACACCACCTCGTGCTCGCCGGCGGGGAGTGTACCCTCAGCCAGCACGCGCACCACGCGGCCGGCGACGTCGTAGATCTCGATTCGCGCCTCGGCCCTCTCGGGCAGGCCGAACCGGATTGTCGTCACAGGATTGAAGGGGTTCGGGACGTTCTGTGCCAGGAAGTGGCTCTCGGGGATCGACGTTCCGGTGTTCCACAGAAGCTCAGAAGGAGCGCTCTCGTTCCCCGAGAGATCGCTCGCCGTCACGAACACGTACCGACCGACCGTCTCGTCGGAGAGCGGGCATTCCGTCTCCTCGGTCGTGGCCACGGCCTCGGCCTCATCCAGCGCTTCCTCATCATCCACGGCGTAGATCGTGTAGTGATCGAGATCGATCTCCCCGTTCGGGTCCCACGAGAGCGTGAGCTGCGCGGGGATCTTGAGACCGCCCGGCGGCGCCGGCGCCAAATCGTCGATGGAATACCCGCTGTCCGGCGGACTCACGTACCACTCCGTCGGATCGGCGCGGTGTGCCGACACGCGGTACACGACCCACGGCGTGTCGACCGCTGGTGCGCAGTCACCAGGCGGCGGTGCGGACCACACGCCCCCGTGCCCCGAGGGGTCGAGACGCACGCACCAATCCTGCTGCACCATATCGCAGTCCCACACGGACTGCCCGTACACCGGGTTGGGTCCGATCTCAAGGGCGCCAGGAAGGGAACCGTTGTAGAGGTACTCAAGCACCGCGACGGCCACGCGGCCGTTCTCATCGGGCATCACACACGTGTTGGACGCGAGGCTCCAGCCGGTTTCCGGATCGCCGATCTCGAGATCCAGGAGGTTCGTCGCGGATACGCGGAATCCACCGAACGTCTGGTTGAGCATGAGGTCGACGGCCCGCATCCCCTCCCCCGGCGGGAAGTTCTCGAGGTAGATGGTGGCCGTGACCGTCCCGAACGCCGGAGGCTCAATGTAGTTCGACTCGTTCTCGAACTCCAGGAAGATGTTCACGTCCCCGAGAGCGCCGTCCTCGTACGTCGGCACGGCGACCATGTACGCTTCCTGCTGCATCGCGGCCACGTCCGTCACATACTCCCAGGCGGTGTCGCGGGGAAACCCGTGCGGATTATCCTGAGTGGCGAGGGCGAAGATGCGTCCGTCGATCGTCGCGACGCTGTGTGTGGGGCCGAGCTCCGGAACCTCGACCGCGGCCTCGCGCTCCCGCGTGTGCTTCCCTTCGGGTCTACCCAGAACCCCGTCACGAACGCGCCCCTTGAGAGCCGGATTATCGACACGACGCCAGACGCAGTATTCGTCGGTCGGAGACGAGTCGTCCTCGAAGTCGTAGCCCGAGCGCGTGAAGGAGATCCGCGTCCACCCGCCCTGGTCCTCGGGGATGTCCAGGACGCTCGTGATGAGCGGGCACTCGTACCACCACTCAATGGAGAGGGTGTCGCACGAGGGTGTGAGGCCGGCCTCCACGGGATAGAGGTGAGCCCGCCAACGCAGAAGAGTGTCGGGCGTGCCGAACACGAGTCCCGGGCCGCCGGGATGGATCTCCGACCAGGCCTCTTCAGAAGGAACGACGTTGAGCTCCCAGCGGATCGAGTCCGTATATGTGGCGTCCAACGATGCCCGCGCGATCGGCTCGTCGGTCACGACGAGGTCCACCGACTGCGCGGCGTTCGAGTCCGGCCTGGCCTCGCGGGAGAAGACCGAGAACACGCGGAGTCCCGAATCGTAGTCCGAAACGTACGCGTAGTCGCCCGCGACCGCCAGACCCTGGGCATTGAATGGCTCAGACCCCTCGAGGAGCAGCGGCGATGCCGGGTTACTGATGTCGACGGGTAAGAACCCGTTCTCGTTGCTCGCAACGAAGGCGTGGTCGCCCTTGAGTTCCAGGGCCATGGGCCTCGTCGCCCCACCGTCGGTGCCTCCGAGATGCACTGGGGCGGTCGGATCCTCGATGTCGACGACCTCGAGGCCGTACCAGTTGCTCGCCACGTAGGCGCGGTTCCCGTCGACCTCGACAGCGACCGATCCGAACGAGTACTCGAATCTGCTCACGATGACCATGTCCGTCGGGTCGCTGATGTCGACCACGCCAGCCCCGGCGTTCGTCCACGGGGTGGCGCAGAACGCGTAGTCACCATCGATCACGAGGTCCCCTCCCCACCCGGAGAAGTAATTGCCCTCCTTCTGAGACCATCCTCCCAGCGTGGGCCTCTCGGGATCGGTGATGTCGGACGAGATGATCCCCTGCGGGGACCAGGCTGGACCGGTGTCGGTCGTGAACGCGTAGTCCCCGTCGACGGCCACGCCGCGCGATACCCCCAACGTCTCGAACGCGTGGACGAGATTGGGATTCCGGTGATTGCCGACGTCGACCACCTGGAGCCCGAAGAGCCCGTCGGCGACGTAGGCGTACCCGCCGGTGACCGCGACGGCGTTCCCGGTTCCGGGGAGCATGCACATCCAGCTCGAGTCGGGAGCGGCGGGATCCGACACGTCGATGACCCTCAGTCCCTCCTGCATGTCGGAGACGTAGGCGTAGTCGCCCTCCACGGCCACGTCCATGTACACGTTCCCCCACGGGGACCACGACGCGACGTCGTACAGGGACAGCGACACCGGGTTCGTCGGGTCGGATACGTTCAGGATCCGCAGGCCCTCCGCGTTGCAGGCCACGTAGGCCAGGGTGTCGACGAGGAACACGGAGTACGCCGGTCCGATCGTGGGATAGAGCCCCAGCGAGTCCGGCTCCGTCGGGTCGGCGATGCTCAGCACGAGCAGTCCACCGCTGTCGTCGGCGACGAACGCCAGTGTGTCGACGATCTGGATGTCGCGGGCGAAGCCCGGCGTGTCGAACTCCCCCACAAGCGCCAACGTGTCAGGTGGAGCGGTCACGTCGACGACCTGGATGCCCGACTCACCGTCGGCGACGTAGGCGTACTGACCCACAATGGCAACGTCGTAGGCCTCGCCCGGGGTGTCGTAGGTCGTGCGCGCGCACGTGTTCAGGTTCACAACCTGGAGGCCGGCGCGATTGTCCGCCACGTACGCGATGGTATCGATGACGGAGAGCCCGTACGATGAGTTCCCGAGGTCGTTCAGATAGCACCCCTTCACGATCGCGGGATGCACGGGATCGCTCACGTCGATGATCTGGACACCGTTGAAGTAGCTTGATTTCGCGATGGTGATGTACAGGGTGTCGCCGATGGCGAGGACGTTCGTGCACTCCTCGCGGTCTCCCACGGCCACGTTTCCGCCCAGCCCGGGCTTGCTCGGATCTTCGATACTGAGCACCGTCAGGGAAGGGCTCCCGTCGGCGACGTAGAGGTAGTCTCCCCACACCTCGACGTCCTGTGGCATCCCGGGTGTGTTCACGGGGTCGAGGACCTCCGGATCCCGAGGATGTGTCACATCGATGATGTCGAGCTCACCACCTTCACCGTCGGCCACGTAGAGATAGTCGCCACTCAGGGTCAGACGGGCCGGAGCCCCATCTACGAAGGTCTCGGCGATCTGGACCGGCGGCACGACGGGGTCCGCGATGTCGATGGCGACGAGCCCCTGTGCCCCGGCTGCCAGGTAGGCATGCTCGCCGGCGAGTGCGATCCACTCCCCGGTCGTCCCCGGCGTGAAGCTGCCGACGAACCTCAGGGTCCCCGGATCGGTGATGTCGATCACAGCGACGCCGACCGAGGCGTCCGCGACGTAGACGTAGTCGCCCTCCACGGCCACGCCCGTTGCAGCGCCGGGCGTAGCGATCGATCCGGCCTCTGTCGGGCTCTCGGGATCGCTGATGTCGAAGATGCGGAGGTACCCGGCCTCGTCGGCGACGTACGCGTAGTCACCGTCGACCGCCACGCCGCGTCCGGTTGCCAGAACATCGCTCGGGCTCCCGGCTCCGACACTGGTCGGGTCGCTGATGTCGTACGACACGAGGCAGTACTGGAAGTCAGCGACGTAGGCGTAGTCACCCGCGACGACGACGGCGCGTGCCTCGCCCAGTGCGGCCCCCTGCCCCACTCGCTCCGGCAGCATCGGATCGGTGATGTCGTAGACCGCGAGCCCGCCGCTACCGGCCGCGACGTAGGCGTGGTTCCCGGCGACCCCCACTCCCCAGCCGTTTCCCGCCTGGTCGCCGGAGTAGGCCGGCCCGACGTCCTCCGGGTTCGCAATGTCGACGGCAACAAGCTCCGCGGCACCGGAGACAGCGAGGTAGGCGTAGTTCCCGGCGACGGCGACGCCGTGGACGGGCGAGACGAACGTGATGGAGTCGGCGTGGGCCAGAGCACCCGGTGTCGTGATGTCGATCGAGTGAAATCCTCCAGTCGCGTCCGCGACGAATGCGTAGTTCCCGCTCAGGGCCACGCCCGCGGCCGAGCCAGGTGTGGCGTCGGTGTCGGCCTCCTCGAGCCCGAGCGGCCAGAGCCCCAGGATCTCCGTCCCGGTATTCCAGTCCGCCGATGTGTGGACGGCGTCCCTGAAGTACGTGGTCGAGAAGTCCTCCTCGTGGCTTCCGACCTGCGCGCCCGCGGGCAGAACAAGCATCAGCGCCAGGCAGGCGGTAGATGCTGTCAGTACGATCGCTTTCATCGTGCAGCCCTCCTCCTGCGAGACCCTACCAGCAGGCTTTCCAGACCAATCCGTCGTAGACCATGAGCTTGTGGGTCACTTCGTCCATGTACATGTCGCCCTCTGCCGGAGCGGAGGGTGCCGGACCAGGCAGCAGGTTGATGAAGTCCTTGGCCTGGAGCATGCCGTCGACCGTGAGTCCTTCGCTGAATCCACCGGCGCGGCTCGACTGGGTCGCCGTCACGTCGTTCACCTGGAGAGGCACGTCCTCGTAGCCAGGCATGGTCGGTTCGATGTTGATCGCGATGTTCCCGGCGATGAAGACCTCGGTCACCCCGCCTTCGAACACCACGGCCTCAGCACCGGTTCCCGCGAAGCCGCCGGCGAACCGGTTCCCCTCGATCACGACTCCTCTCACGTTTCTGAGGCGGATGGCATCCGTCTCCGGTGAGTTCATCTGTGTGAAGTAGTTGTCGCGGACGATGAGGTTCCTCACCGGGTAGTGAGGGACCGCCCCGCTGATCTTGATGTACTCCTCGCCGCTGTAGCCGGCCTCGCAGTCGTTGCCGGAGAAGAGCAGCGTGTCGTAAGAGCCCTCGTCGATCACGAGCGCGTGCCTCGAGTGACCGAACGTGCTGTTCGATATCGTGGACGAAGTGCCCCCGTCAAGAACGACACCCGCGCGGACCTGCTGGATGATGCAGCCGTCGATCACCACCATCTCCGCGTGTACCTCGATGCCGTCGTGGGTGAGGCTGCCCCAGATCCACACGTCGCGGACGAATGCACCGAGCGCGCCCGCCGTCGCCCATTCTTCTCCGAGCACGAGACAGGGAGCCGTCCCCATGGTCCCGAAGATGCGCACGTGCTCAACCTCCGCATTGAACCAGCCGACCTTCGAGAAGGTCACGGCCGTCGAGTTCGTCGAGTTCAGATCGAACGTGAGGTCCGCGATGCGCCCCTTCTCGCAGGTCAAGCGGAACACCTCCATGCTCGAGGTCGGCTTGAGGATCGTCCCAAGCCCCTCGCCCGAGACCTCGAGCGCCCCCTCGCGCGTACCGGCGAAGACCTGCGGCACCTCGATCACGAACGTCCCGGCACCCAGAAGCAGCGTGATCTTCGTGTTGACGCCGGCGAAGAGGTTCACGTCGATCGTGCCCCCCGGGAGGCCGCGAGCGTCGATGACCCCGCCCTCGGGGGGGAGCGTCTCGAGCGCAGCGACGATCTTCTGTCCGGCCGTCGCCAGGCTGTCGTGAAGATCGGGATACACGATGTTCGGTACACGTCCGGCACTCCACTGCTGCCAGCTCGCGTTGCCGGCGAGGTCGGACGTGAGCACGAGATTGTCGCCGGCGCCCGTCGGTAGTCTCAGCGCGTCAGTCTCAAGGTCTCCCTCGACATCCAGCAGCGCATCCGGCGTCTCTGTTCCCACACCCGTGCGCCCACTCAAGCCGTCGATGTGCACCCGGGTCGTTCCGTCGGTCTGAAGCTCGAGCGAGGTTGCCCGAGAGCGAAGCTGCGTCGGCAACTCGATCTCCCGGCGCCCTCCGCGCCTCGCGCTCCTCCCCTCGACCGCACCGGGACCCGCTCCCTCGGGTTTCGCTGCCGGCTCCGGAGGCACCACGCTCGAGATTGTGTTCACGTAGAGCGTGCTGTCGACCTCGACGTCGCCGACGACGTGAAGCGCCGCGACAGGGTCCGCCGTCCTGATGCCCACGCGGCCGGAGAGCCGGTAGATCGTGTTCCCGGAGATCTCCCAGTCGTCGTCCGAGGCCGCGTCCGAGTAGAGCGCCCGAAACGCGTACGGGACCGCTGCCAACTCCACGCGTGGTTCGAGCTCGGGATCCTCGCCCACCGCCACACCCAGCCAGTACGGCTCGTCGAACGCGAGGTCGAGCAGCGTCACGCTTCCGAGGATCGCATCGAAGATCCCGTCGGTCACGGTCAGCGTCTGCTCCTCGGACCAGAGCGCAGCACCCTCTTCGGGTAGATTGTAGATGCTGAACGTGACGTCGTAGGCGCCGTCGGCGACGACGCTCCCGCCGGCGTTCGTCAGCACTCCTTGGTAGCTGATCGTCTGCGGCACCGCGCCCCCGCCCGGGGCTGCCGCCACAAGCAACACGATCAGCAGAAGAGCGAGCACTCTCATCGCTGCACCTCCCTCTGGCGCCCACGCGGGCGGACACCCGTCCGACCGTGCGGACATCAAGGCTCGGCCGAGCGCGCTGCCGCTCCCGGCTCTTCCTCCACGATCTACTGTCATAGGAATCGGCGTGTGCGATGCGCGAGTGGGACTAGTGTGGGGTCTCGCACGATGATAGGTGGCTGGGTCCCAGCCGCGCATCGTGAAGGAGTCTACCTTATCTAGCGCGTGCTGTCAACTATCAAAGGTTAACCATCAGTTATCAGAGTGTACGTGGGATTTGATCGTGGCACGGACCGCTCGGGTCGCGTGGCTTTCGCGGAGGCCGGAGGAGGGTCCGAGCAGGCAGCCGCTCTCCTAGCACTCCCCTCAGGTTGCCTCCCCCCAGGGAAAGGGGCACCCGCGCAGTCCGCACGGGTGCCCCGGGCAATCCGGCCTGAGACCGGTTGTTCCCT
>JALGVU010000425.1 GCA_025774545.1 bacterium
GGTGTCGGTCCACGACCCCTCGTACTCCCCGACGAACAGATTGCCCGCGAGCGACTCGTCCATCTTCCAGAACTCGCCCGCGCACTCGAAGTTCACCGGCTCGCTCCAGATTCTTCCGGTGCCGTCGGCCGCGTACTTCCCCATCTGGAGGCTGCCGCGGTCGCCCTGCGACGCGAAGATCGTCCCCCTCGAGTCGACGAAGAGGCCTCGGCACGGATCGTGTTCGGGGAAGACGTGGATCCTCTTCCAGGACTCGCCCATGTCGGCGCTCGAGTAGATGCTGTCCCAGAAGAAGCCGTAGAGCGTGTCGGCAGGGCCCACCCACATCGGGTAGATCTCGAGAGGCAGCTCCCACTCGTCGATCGAGAAGTACGCGCAGTCTTCGGTGGCGTGGGCGGTGGTCGCGGCAATACATACAAAGAACGAGAGCGCCAGAATCCTCATGGTCGGATGTCCCCTCCATCACGGTCCCAGGACGTACGAGCGTCCCCCCCGGCCATGACCTCTGGATCGCCCCACTACTCCATTCTACCTAGCCGCAGCGTGGTCCCGGGGGATACTACCCAGATGCAGCAGAGCGCGACAGGTCTCAGGCAAAACGCGGGGAACGGGCGAGGTCTCCGATCGCTCGGGCGCATCCATCCTCTGACCGGCGCCCTGGCGCTCCTGTCAGTCGAAGTAGCCCAGGCTCCTCAGCCTCTCGATGGTCTCTCGTTTCTGGGATGACTCGAAGCGGGATGGAAGCGGATCCGCGGAGAGCGTCCACTGCTCCAGGTCGGACCGCATCTGATCGACGGTCGTCTGCATCTCGGGCGTGAGGTCGCTGATCAGGTTCCTCGTCTCCGCTGGGTCCGAGGCGACGTCGTAGAACTCCTCGGACTTGCGATACGGCGTCTGGACGAGCTTGTAGGGTCCCCGTCGGATGCACCGCGCCTTCAGGCTGTTCGTCCACTGGGGGTTGCTCTCGAGCCCCCGCGACGGCTTGGTCGCCTGACCGAATCGGGTCCGCTCTGCGACCGGCCCCTCCTCGTCGAGCGCGATCGCCTCACCGTCAACCTCCCCCGGGAGATCGATCCCCAGGAAACCCAGCACCGTCGGGAGGACGTCGATGCTGGCCACGACTCCCGATCGCCGGGCGCCCCGATGCTCGCCGCCCGGAAGACGGATCATGCAGACCGCGTGCATCGTGGACTGGTAGACGCCGTACCCGTGGTCGAACTGCTCGCCGTGCTCCCACAGGCTCTCGCCGTGATCGCTCGTCACGACGAGGATCGCCTCATCGAGGATCCCGCGGCGGCGGAGGTCGTCGACGAGCCGCCCGATCTCACGGTCCATGTACGCGATCTCGAGGGCGTACTCGCGCTCGTACCGTTCTGCCCATCTGCCCTTCGCAGCCAGCGAGACGTTGGGATCCGCCCTGAGGGAGTGCGCCGAGAAAGGAATGGAATCGGAAGGAGCGCCGCGCTCGGCGCGAAACGCCTCGGGCGCCTCGTATGGGTAGTGCGGATCGAAGTAGTGGACGAAGAGGAACAGGTTCCGCGGGACCGACCTTCCGTCGAGGAACCGGATCACGGCGTCCGTGACGTCACCCGCCGTACGCTGGTTCTGGTCGGCGCCCTTGGGCGAGACGAGGACGTCGAAGCTCTCGTCGTAGTGCTCGAGCCCCTGCGCGAACCCGAACCGGCTGTCGAGCGCGAACGACCCGGCGAAACCCGCGGTGCGGAATCCCCTCTCCCCGAGGATCTCAGGCAGCATCGCGTTCGCGGGATGCACCGTGAAGCCGTTCCGAGCGACGCCGTGCGTGTGGGGGTACGTACCGGTCAGGAGCGTCACGTGCGAGGCCAGCGTCGTCGGGACGACGGTCATGTAGTCTGTGAACACGGTCGACTCGCGCGCGAGCGCGTCGAGGTTGGGGGTCTCGGTGTCCCCGAGCCCCATGAAACCGAAGTGGTCGGCGCGCGCCGTGTCCATCGAGATGAAGATCACGTGGCGGGCCGGGCCTCGGAACCCGGGACCCGAGCAGGCGGCGAGCGCGACGAGGAGCGCGAGAACGACGAGCGGGCGCGCCGCTCGCGTGTGTCGATCGGTGGAACCGGCGTGCTTCACGGAGTACCTCGCTCCCTCGTGGGATCGCCTCAGGACGAGCGGCCACCGACCACCGCCCGACGGACCTCGGCGATCGCGGGCCCGGGTCAAGGCCCGCGGGGCGGTCTTGTGTGGCGGCGGGCGGCGGCGTGGATTAGAAATTGTACGCGAGGGTCACGACCGGGAGCGCGGGAATCCCGTCCCCGCCCCACGCCGCGGAGCTCGTCACGAGCCCAGCGTCGAAGGCCCAAGGCTCGCCGATCCAGCGGAGGCTCAGGAACACCGGCGAGTAGCGCAGTCCTTCGAACCGGAGCGGAGCCGACCAGACCTCGCCCACGACCGCGACCCGCTCCGAGAGCCGGTACGTCGCTCCCACGAAGCCGAGGGGGATGTAGCCGGCGAAGTCGTAGTCGTGGAGACCCCAGCCCCCACCGCCGAGACCGACCGTCACGTTCCTGTCGCCGAGACCGGGTCCCGCCACGAAGAGCCCGCCGATCGCCGTCGAGAACCTCTCGGACGAGGTCAGCCCGACCTTCAGACCACCGTATCCGATCGAGGCCCCCAGGTCCGGCGGGAACACTGCGCCCCCGACCTCAGCGGTGATCCGGTTCGTGACGCCGTACGCGACTCCCTGGAACAAGAGCCCCCTGCTGCAGAGGTAGCCCGCGCCCTGCCCGAGCATTCGCGCCGTCGGCGCGAGAACGTGCCGGGAGTAGTTCCGGTCGAACCGGTCGAACCGGGGCGCACTGTCCGTGGCGTCCTGCGCGCCGGCGGGACCGGCGTGCACGCTCATCGCGAGTACGATCGCGCCGATCAGTACCGCACGTTTCACGGGGACCTCCCCCTGGTAGCCTGCCTCACTCCCGTCTCAGCCCCCCTCCGACCGACAGCGTGACGCTCGTCTCTCCACCCTCGGCGAGCCCGAGCGCGAGGATCACCGGCCCCAGCATGGTGTCCGCCCCGGCGAAGAGCGATCCCGCGTATCGCAGGTCGCCCAACGCGACCTCGTCGCCGTCGTCCCAGACGTTTCCGGTCTCCACGGAGCCGCCGACGTAGACGCCGGTCCCCACGGGACCGGGCAGCCGGACCGCTCGGTAGTAGTAGACGATCTCGCCCAGGAACGAGTGGTTGCCCTGGAGCGATCCCCGTTCGTATCCGGAGAGCGCCAGGAAGCCACCCAGTTCGAACCGATCGTAGATCGGAGGGCCCGAATCGAGACTCGTCCTCCCCTCGGCGGCGACTGCGACCGTGTGGTCGCCGATGCTCGCCGCGGAGCGCAGTAGCGCTCCGAGCTTCTGGTAGTCACGGTCCGAGCCGAGATCGTCCCGATGGAACGAGGCGGCGAGCCGCACGAGCGTGCCCGACCGGGGGAAGCTCAGATCGTCCAGCTGGTCCACGGTGGCGCTGAAGACGTACCCCGCGATCCTCTCGGTCTCCACTCGCCTCGCCCGTCGAGGATCGGCCCTCCTGTTTCCGATGAACAACCCTCCTCTGACCTCGCCGTGGTTGCGCAACTGGATCCCGGCGTCGAGTCGTCCCTCGATCGTGCGAAGCTCGTACTCGTCCACCGCCCTCAGATCCTCGAATGTCTCGACGCGGCTCTGCGCGAAGCGGACCCGAGGCGACACGAAGAAGCTCCCGGCATAGCCGAGCGGCTGGTACAGCTCAGTGAGAAGCTCGTTGTCCCTCCCGAACTGCAGAAGGGCCTTCCACTCGCCGCCGAGCCGGTTCATTCGAGGGGTAACGACGTACGTGAGCGCGTTGAAGTCGTTCCGGCCGCGGAAGTCTGCCTCCGCCTGAAGGCCGACTCGGACGATCATGGGCCCCCAGGACTTCTCCCTCACGTCGATCAGAAGCCGGTGAACTCCTCCTTCGCCCGCGATTCGGAAATCGACGCGCTCGAAATCACCGAGCTGGTAGATCCGGTCGAGGTCGTCGCGCAGGACGGCCGGATCGAGAGGCGCGCCGGCCGTCGTGCGGATGACCTCCGTGACGATCCGCGGATCGACCCTCGTGACCCCGAGCACGACGACCTCGTCGATCACGGGATTCGGAACTCCAGGACGAGTGACGCCGCGCTGCCCGTCGAGAAACGCCCGATACTCGTCCTCGCTCACGGAGAAGCGGGCCAGCTCGGAGGCGGCCGCGCGGACGGCCTCCTCCCCCTGAGCGATGGCCCAGGCGGCGGCGCTGAAGTCCGCCGGGATCATGTCGCCGAGGTCCGGCATGATCAGAACGTCGTCGGGACCCAGGAGTCCCTTCTGCTCCTGGACGTTCTGGTTCACGAGGGAGTAGATGCTCTGGAGGAGTACGGTCGGGGCAGACGCGGGTCCCTTCCGCGCGATGACCGGCGGAGCGAAGCCGACAGCGATCAGGACGTCGGGACCCATCGACCGAGTGACGTCGACGGGCATGTCGCAAACGAGACCGCCGTCGACGAGCGTGCGTCCATCGAGCTCGACCGGAGTCACCGCGCCCGGGACGGCCATGCTGGCGCGCATGGCGAGACCCAGGCTCCCCCCGTCGAGGACCACCCTCTCTCCCGTGTCGAGATCGGCCGCGACGGCGCGGAAGGGAATGCGGAGCTCGTCGAAGTCATCGACGCCGGCGCTCCCGAGCGTCATCGACCCCAGGACGTAGCTGAGCTTCCGCGCGGCGATCAGGCCGCTGGGAAACGCGAGCCCGTGTGGACCGAGGCCGATCTCGAAGTCGAAGAGC
>JALGVU010000426.1 GCA_025774545.1 bacterium
GACGTGCCGCCGGAGACGGCGAGCGACGTCACCTTCACCAACCTGCTGCCGAACGGCACCACGATCGGCGACTGGGCGACGGGCGTCGAGATCTCGACGACGGAGTGCGTCGGACTCGGCGGCGATCCGGTGGTCGTCGCACGGCTCGACATGGTCTACGAGGGCACGCCCGGCAGCATCAGGATCATCGACCATCCCGATCAGCCGCGCCGCGTCCTGGGCTGCGGCCTGCCCACGCCCGAGGTCATGCCCTACTGCATCCGGAGCCACGGCGGCGTCTGGATGGATCCACCTCCCGCCGATCCCGAGTGCGGCTGCATGGCAGCAGGGTTGGAAGAGGCTCGGGAGACCTCGTGGGGTGTCATCAAGGGGATGTTCCGGTAACGAGGAGCGGTCGATTCACCGGATCAGTACGAGCTTCGCGCGGGCGGGCGGCCCGTTCGCAGGCTCCGCCCTGAGGAGATACACACCCGACGCGACCGCCCTCCCGCGGTCGTCCTCTCCGTCCCACGGAATCTCGTGCTCGCCCGCATCGATCCGGCCGTCGAGAAGCGTCCGCACCTTCCTTCCCGCCACGTCGTACACGACCACGGAGATCGCTGAGCTGACCGGTACGGCGAGCGTCACGGTGGCGCCGCCCCGGAACGGATTCGGGCGGGACCTCACGAGAGTGGCGGCGCCCAAGGGATCCTGATCTCCGGGTTCCTCCTCGACGCCGGTCCCGTCCGCGCCCTCGTAGGCGCCCATGTCGACTCGGCCGCCCGCGACACGCTCTCGCCCGGCGAGATCGAACTCGGGGAGCCTGAGCCCCAGAGTGTCCGGAGATCCGGCGTCGACGCAGGGCGAGCCCGGCGCGAGCGCGTGGGGGTGTTCGCCTGCCCCGATGAAGAGCGGATCCTCGTCGATGTTGCCCTCGCCGGCGTGGCCGTCCTCCACGTTGCAGGAGCTGGGTCGGCACGAAGTAGGCGGAGTCGTTGCCGCGCACGATCGAGCCCGTGGATCTCGGCTTCGAGATGTGGTTGTGAATCGCACCCGTCGCGTCGAACGGCTCATCGTTCAAGCTCTCGTTCCCGACGATGGTGCAGTTCGTGACGTCCGGATAGGCGTAGAGGTTGTAGATCACCGAGCCCGCCTCGAACGATGCGTTCTCCTCGAAGAGATTGCCCACGAGGACCGGCGCCGCGTGGTGGGAGCACGAGATCGCGCCGCCGTAGGTCGCGGCGTTCTTCCGGAAGACACAGTTCCTCACGAGGAGTTCCGAGAAGCCCGTGACGGACAGGGCGCCGCCGAGCGGCTCCGAGCTTACTGCCTTGGAGTACTCGAGGACGCAGTGCTCGAGCCTCGACTCCCCGTTCGCCGCGCGCGTCCACGGGAATCGTATCCCGTTCCAGCACCCCGCGGTCGTCGAGTCGGGCGCGAACGCCTCGGGGTCGTCGCTCGTAAAGACGATCGGCTCGTCCTCGGTCCCGACCGCGAGGATGCGCCCGAGGACGTCCAGCCCATGGAAGCCCTCGAACTCGACGCGAGCGCCCGGAGCCACCGAGAGCGTGACCCCGTCGGCGACGGTGACGCCGGTGACGACACGCACCGTGTCGGCGGACCAGACGGTGTCGGTCACGATCTCGCCTCCGACCTCGATGCTCGAGCGGCGGCCGGTCGCGGCCCGGAAGGCGTCCCCCGGCATCGTCGCGTGCCGTTCGGCGAGGGCGTCCCGAGCCGAGCCCCGCGCGCCCGCGACGCGAGCCGAGCCATGCGCGCCTGCGTCCCAAGCCGAGCCCGGACCGCTGACCACTGCGCCGTCCCCCGGAGGAAAGACGCGGCACCCGTAGGCCACGGCCGGAGAGCCCGGCAGCGGTCGGAAGTCGCCGTGCTTGGGATCGGTGAGGTCGGGATCGACGCCGACGACGTTCAGGTTGGGTGGCTGGCCGGCCCCCGGCCAGGGCGCTGGCTCGAATCAGGCGTACTCACAGAGGTACGAGAAGTGCGCGAGGGGGGTGGCGTTCAGGATCGGATCCGAGTGCCACGACCAGTTCTCCCGGACGACGGGCGTGCCGTAGAACCCGAACTGCCCGCTCATCGAGATGTTGGTGCCGGTCGGCAGCCACTCGTTCGACGCGCCGTGCGTGTAGATGTAGTCCCATCCCGTGTCGACGGCGTCGACGACGATGTTCCGCTCGATCAGGATGCTCTGCCCGGCGCCCTGCAGCCGCACGCCGTAGTCGTGGGGTTCGTAGAACGTACAGTACCGCACCGATCCCGTGGGGATCTTGACGTGGTCGCTCGTGTTGATGCCGCGGAATCGGACGTTGCCGTGGAGGACGATGCAGTCCTCGATGTCGAGCCGGTTCTCACAGTAGGAGATGCAGATCTGCTCGCCGCGAAGATCGAGGATCGCGCCGTTCCCGACGATCAGGACGTCCTCACCCTGCTCCCCCTCGAGATCCCAGCTGATCGGAGACAGGATCGGACCGATCAGGAGTCCACCGGTGTAGATCTCGCCGCTCGCGAGGACGACCTCCCGATCGTAGCCCGCGCCCGGTCCGGCCGATTCGTAGGCCTCCCTGAGCGACGCGCCGCCCGCGACGACCGTTAGGCCGGCAGCGAGGAGCGCAGCCGCAAGGAGGGCGGTCGGGAAAGGAGTCGTGCGGATCATGCGGGCCTTCATGATGTATCCTCTGGAACGGTCGACCACGATGAGTCATGGCTCACTCTTGCCATCCACTCTACCAGGTGCGGAAATATATACAAAGCCCCAACCCCTGCGGCGCGAGATGTGTAGTTTCAGTAGAGAGCGTGACAACGAGACGAGAGAGGACGGGGAAGACGATGCGTCGGGCGAACGACCAGAAGCTCCTCCGAGGAACCGAGCGCGGGACTCGCGCTCGAGCCTCGTCCGTCCGCCCGGGGCCACGATCGGGATACGATTCGGTCAGCGTGAGTTGGGCCGGCCGGCGCAGAGTCAAGCCGCACTATTGGCACGAGCTCTTCGAGAGGATGTCTCGTGAGGTCGCGCGGGATCACCTGGAGGTCCCGTGACGCGCCCACCGCTCCCCTCCCCCGGGGACAGAACGGCGCCGACATAGTCCAGGTCCG
>JALGVU010000427.1 GCA_025774545.1 bacterium
ACGGCCAGGCAGTCGACTCCGGTGGGGCCCGCAGCACTTCTCTCTCGCGCACCCGGGACGCACGATCCTCGCGGCTGTCCTTCTCACCTTGACCATCACCCGACAACATGATATCATGAGTATTGGTCGCTTAATCGCGATCCCTCGCTCCTATGTACAGCACTCGACAGCATGAGCCACGGGAGGGCAACATGAGAACGCCGTGGGGAGTACTCGCTCTGACCGTTTGCCTCGTCTCCCTCTGCCACAGTTTCGCCGACGCGACCTGGTCGCACGATCCCACCGAGAACAACCCCGTCTGCACCGCGGAACACCAGCAGGTCACGCCTGTGATAGCGGCCGACGGGGAGGGCGGTGCCGTCATCGCCTGGGCGGACAACCGTCAGACCTACGAGGACGTCTTCGTGCAGCGGATCGACGCCCTCGGGAATCCGCTCTGGACCGCCGACGGGGTCAGGATCACCCAGGTCGTATTCGATCAGGACGCGCCGCAGATCGTGTCCGACGGCGCCGGCGGCGCCATCATCGCCTGGCGGGACTACAGGGATTCCGAGTACGACATCTACGCCCAGCGCGTGGACGCGGCGGGGAATCCTCTCTGGACGATAAACGGCGTGGCCGTCTGCGACACGGTCGGTGGTCAGACCGACCCGCTGATCGTGAGCGACGGAGCATCGGGCGCCGTCATCGTCTGGGGGGACGGTCGCGACAGGGACTACGAGATCTACGCGCAACGCATCGACGCACTCGGAAACCCGCTCTGGACCCGGAACGGAGCGCCCGTGGTGGAGGAGTTCAGCAGCAACTTCGCCGCGGTGAGCGACGGCGCCGGAGGTGTGATCGTCGCGTGGCAGCAGACGCTCTACAGGTCGGGAGACATCTTCGCGCAGTGGATCGACTCGTCGGGCACGGAGCGCTGGACGTCCGGGGGCCTGTCCGTCTGCACCGACGGCAACAACCAGGAGCTTCCGGAGATCGTCTCGGATGGTATCGGCGGGGCGGTCATCGCGTGGAGGGACTTCCGAAGCGACAACTGGGATCTCTATGCTCAGCGCGTGAGCCGTACGGGTTCCCCGCTGTGGACGGAGGACGGCGTCCCCGTCTGCGTCGAGGGAAACTCCCAGTATGGTCACCAGATCGCCCCCGACGGTGAGAGGGGAGCGTTCGTCGTCTGGGTCGACAGCCGAGAAGACGGGTGGGACGTCTACGCGCAGAGGCTCGATCACACGGGGACCCGACTCTGGAGTCCGGAGGGCTCTCCGATCTCCACGGCGCACAGCGGACAGTGGGAACCGAAGCTCACGCCCGACGGCGTCGGTGGCCTGATCGTCGTGTGGGACGATCAGCGGTTCGGCCCCGAATCGGACATCTTCGCGCAGCGTGTCGATTCCACAGGGTATCCGCTGTGGGCCATCGACGGGGTGGCGGTCGCGGTCAGCGCTAGGGAGCAATCCTACCAGATGGCCGCGAGCGACGGCGCCGGGGGTGCGATCTTCTCGTTCGGCGACTTCCGTGCCAACGAGTACGACATCTACGCGCAGCGCGTCGAGCGGAACGGGTTCCTCGGGTACCCGGCGGCGGAGCTCACGAGCGCGATCGACCATCCCGACGACCAGGGCGGAGAGATCGTGGTGAGCTGGGACGCGAGCTACCTCGACGCGTGGCCGGACGAGCTCGTGGCCCACTACTCGCTCTGGCGGCGGTACGGCGGCACGGGGTCCCGGCGGCCTGCCGAGTCGCCGTTCGTCCACGAGTGGGCCGGGTCGGTCGACACGGAGGCGCTCGCCCGCTACGGCTGGATCCACGTTGCCGACGTCGACGCCTGGCAGCTCCCGGAGTACGGCTGCGTGGCGCCGAGCTTCGGGGACTCCGCGGCCTCGGGCACGATCTGGACCGAGTTCATGGTTCTCGCGTACTGTCCTGCCTTCAGCGACTACTGGATGTCGGGGGTCATCGCTGGGTACTCGATCGACAACGTGGCACCCGGCGCACCGCTCGCGCTCCTTGCCGACATCGACGGTCTCGATGTTGACCTTGTGTGGTCGCCGAGTCGAGTCGACGACGAGGATCTCGATCACTACGACGTCCACCGGAGCGACGCGGCGGCGTTCGCCCCGGGACCTGGGACGCTCATCGGAACTGCGACCGACACGCTCTTCACGGACGTCGATCCGGGCCCCGACACGTGGTACTACGTCGTGGTGGGGGAGGACGTCCACGGAAACGAGGGAGCATCCTCGAACGAGGCGTCGGCGATGCTGGGGGTCGGGGTCGATGATCCCGCGTCGCCC
>JALGVU010000126.1 GCA_025774545.1 bacterium
CTTCCGGACATGACGTTGGTGGACCACGACGGGTTCTGGGTCGAGGTCACGGAGGAGAGCACGCTCGTCGTCCCCGCGGGGAGCTTCCACGGCTTCGGACTGATTACCGACGAGGGCGAGGGGGCTCCCGCGCCGGAGCTTTCGGTCACTCTCCTCGGACGCAGGCGCGCACCCGGCGACGCTCGCTTCGCGACGCAGTGGTGGAGCGACGGCGTGGGGCAGATCCAGTACGCCGCGGGTGGGATCTACCGGCTGAGCGGCTACTCCCTGACGTCGGCCGTCGAACCCACGAGCTGGGGTCGGATCAAGGCGATCCTCGGGGAGTGACGACAGGCGAGGATCGACGGGACAACCCATGACTGCGAAGGCGTCGAGTGCGAGGCAGGACGAAAGGCCGCGCGTCGGGATCAGTACGTGCCTCCTCGGCGAGAACGTGAGGTACGACGGAGGCCACGCGCGCGATCGTTTTCTGACCGACACGTTTGGGGAGTTCGTCGAGTGGGTGCCGGTCTGCCCGGAGGTCGAGTGCGGGCTCCCCGTGCCTCGTGAGGCGATGCATCTCGAAGGCGACCCTCAGGCTCCGAGACTCGTGACGATCAAGACGGGCCTTGACCACACCGCGCGCATGCGGAAGTGGGCGCGGAGGCGCGTGAAGGAGCTCGGGGGCGAGGATCTCGTCGGCTTCATCTTCAAGTCCCGCTCGCCGAGTTCGGGCATGGAGCGGGTGAATGTTTTCGACGAGAGGGGAGTGCCGCACGAAATCGGAGTCGGTCTCTGGGCGCGCGCGTTCATGGACCACCTCCCTCTCCTTCCGGTCGAGGACGAGGGACGCCTGCACGATCCGGTCCTCCACGATAACTTCATCGAGCGCATCTTCTGCCTCGGGCGATATCGCGACGCGATGAATGGCAGGCGCAGCCGCGGCGCGCTCGTCGAGTTCCACGCGACCCACAAACTTCAGCTCATGGCGCACAACCCGAAGACGCTCAAGGAGATGGGGCGGCTCGTTGCCCACGCGAAGGAGCTCGAGCACGGTGAGCTCTTCAGCGAGTACGAACGCCTTCTCACGGGCGCCCTCGAGAGCAAGTCGACGCCCGGCAAGAACGCGAACGTGCTCCAGCACGCCCTCGGATACTTCAAGAAGGTCCTCGCGCCCGAGGAGAGACAGGAGCTTCTCGACGTCATCGAGCGGTACAGGAAGGAGTACGTGCCGCTCGTCGTCCCAGTCACGCTCCTCGTGCACTGCGTGCGGAAGTACGAGGAGCCGGACTTGGCCAGCCAATCGTACCTGAATCCCCATCCGCTCGAACTCAAGCTCAGAAGCCACGCGTAGTCTAGGCGCTCGCACGTGGCGCAATGCTGGCGCTTGGACCATTATTGACGCGCCCTCTATTATATGATAGAGTCCTCACGAACATCCTCTCCCGCACTCGATAGCCGCTCGCAGCCTCTGCGCGTGACCTCCGCCCGCGGAGGCTCACGATGCGGCACCCCCGCAGGCGCTCCAGCCGAGGGGGAGACTCGGTCGACTGCTCAAGACTGCGGCGCTCGTTGCGTGTGCCGTTCTGTTGTGTGGCGGATCCGCGCGGGGTGAACTCGCGACCATCGCCGAGGCCGAGCTCGTCGCTCTGAACTGGCTTGCGTCTTCCGTGCACGTGAACGGATCGTGGGCCGAGAGCGCGGAGCCGACGATTCGGGACGCGCGGGAGATCTCGGTCGAGGACACGCTCCTCGGGTGGTCATTCTCCGTGCGGCCGCGAGGCTACATCGTCGTGCCCGCCCTGAAGGAGCTTCCCCCGGTCAAGGTCTACTCAGAGCGCCACGATCTCAATGTCGACGACCGCGACGGGTTCGCCCGGTTCCTCCGAGAGATGCTCCTCTATCGCGTGCGGACCTTCGCGCGTGAGTACGGCGACCCGAGTGCGTCGCAGCCGGCCACCGGCGACGTCCTCCTCGACCCCAGGCACCGGGAGACGTGGGACAGATACACCGTGAGCCCGGAGGAGTTCGCCGCGAGTCTGAGGGGCGCCCGTGGTCGGCAGCGCTGGACCGATGGCCCGCTTCTGACGACGGCGTGGCACCAGTTCGGCCCCTACTTCGACCTCTGCCCGGTCGGCGACGAAGACTGCGAGGACTGCGACAACGGCAACGAGCCCGACACGACGTCGACGACCTGCCTGACGGGCTGCGTGGCGACGGCACTCGCGCAGATCGTCCGCTTCCACGAATGGCCCGCGGCGGGCGGAAGCCACACGTACCATTGGGACGGTGACGAGACATGCGTCGGCGACCCATCCGCCGGCGCCGATCTCTTCGCCGACTACCAGGACGGCTTCGACTGGGCCAGCATGCCCGACACCTGCGACGCGGGATCACCCCAGGCCGAGAAGGACGCGGTCGCGGAGCTCTGTTTCGAGATCGGCGTGGCGGCGGAGATGGACTACGGGCGATGTGCCTCGAGCGCCGATCCCCTGACAGCGCTGACGACGCTCGTCGACTGCCTCGGCTACGATCCGAGCTTCATCGTGCGGGCCCGCTTCGACCCATGCTACTCACCGGCGATGGAGGACTGGTGGGACTTCCTCAGGTACAACATCGAGCGCGGGTGGCCGATCCTCTACATCATCCCCTCGCCGACCCTGTACGACCCCCCCCACGCGATCGTCTGCGACGGGATCGGAGAGAGCGAGGACGACGACTTCCTGTACCACATGAACTACGGCTGGGCGGACGAGCACACGGCTTGGTACGTGGTCGACGAACTCGCCATGTCAGGCGGGCCGGAGGGCGAGATCGCGTACGCATATCTCCACCCACGCCCGCTCGGGTGGCGCGACAACTTCAGCGTCGCGCAGGCGGCGAGCGAGACGCTGCACGTCAGCATCCCGAGGTCGGACGAGGTGCTCTGGGTGAACGTCGAGGTCACGAGCAACCAGGGCATCACCCAGAGCGCCTACGCGATGACTCGGGTCGACTCTTCGAGCACGTGGATCCTCTCCGGCGGCGTGAGCGAGTTCGTCGCGGGCGCCACAATCTGGTACCGGCTGCACGTCCGACGCACGGAGCTGGAGAAGTCCTACAGGATCCCCTCCGAATTCGCGTGGTACACGTTCTCGTTCCTGCCGAGGTACCTTCCGCCTCTCCGAGATCCCCTGCTCGTCTTTAAGGGCCGGCCCGTCGTCACGGTCTCGGGAGGGCCCTATTCATCGTCCGGATACCTCGCCATGGACAACGTCGAGCACGCTTCGTTCGTCGAGGCGCTGGGGGTTCTCGGCTACGGATGGGACAGATACACGCCCGAGTTCATCGGCACGAACTCGAACGGACCCGACACGGCGGGCATGAAGTACTACGACACGCAGATCTGGGTCACCGGGGACGTCGACGATCGCCCTCTCACGCCGCGCGACCAGTCGCACTTGATCGAGTGGCTCGCCCAGTCGGCGGAGGGGAAGGAACGAAACCTCGTCGTCGTGGGGAAGCACATCGGGTACGACATGATCGAGGCGGGGCACGAGACGTTGGGCTTCTACGAGAACTGGCTCGCGGCTTCGCAGCAGGGCGTGGTCACCGACGCGGTCGTCACCCTGCGCGAGTACCCGGGGGGCTACGTCTTCATGGACCACGACGACGGCGAGTGCGTCGTCGCCGCGAGCCCCGAGGGTGGGCTCGATTCGGGGTGCAGGGTGGGCTCGATTCGGGGTGCTTCGACCTCGTCGAGCCGATCCCAGGCACCCCCGGCGCCGAGCCGGCGGTCGAGGTTGTCATTCCCGGCTTCGGGGCGCAGCCGGTGGGCGTGGCCTACACGCATCCGGTGATCGGCTTTCAGACCGTCTATCTCGGCTTCGGACTCGGGGACATGCACGAACACTGGGATCCGCTCGGGCCGCCGTCGGCGATCGAGGACCGAACGAACCTCGTGGCGAACATCATGGACTACCTCGGTGTTTCGCCGAACGGGATCGGCACCGGCCTCCCCGAGTCGAGCGCCGCGAACCGGCTCACGCAGGCCTACCCGAATCCGTTCAATCCAGAGACGACCATCGACTACGCCGTCCGAGAGTCGGGCGACGTTGCCATCAGGATCTACAACGTCGCCGGGAAGCTCGTGCGGACCCTCCTCGAGGAGGAGCGCGCGGCCGGCGACGAGGGGAAGGTCGTCTGGGACGGGCGCGACGGGACGGGGCAGCCTTGTCCGAGCGGCGTCTACTTCTACCGGATCGAGACGCCCGGCTGGGTGGGCGCAAGGAAGCTCGTGCTCTTGAAGTAGGCGCTGCGGGACAAGCGCCGGTGGTGCATTCGTGTTGGGGCTCGCCCTCCCGGGGCGGGCCCAGCTCGTTTGAGATACCGCCTCCCCGGTGCCCAGCCCCGGCTCCCCGCCCGGAAACCGTTGACATCCGCCCCGAGCGGAGCCATACTACAGGTGTTAATGAATACTCACTCATGATTCTGTGCGAGGGCTCTGTTGAGGAACGTGCCGGCGTTGGCCGCAGAAAGGCCACTCTCGCCGGCATTCCCACGAGAGGAGAGGTACCAGTCATGGCCGACACGAGGGTCCGAAGACCGGTGCGGGTGAGCAAGACGGGACTGCCCTCCGGGGCGGAACTCCTCCACGACCCCAGTCTGAACAAGGGGACCGCGTTCACGATGGAGGAGCGCGACGCGCTCGGACTGCGCGGTCTTCTGCCTCCGCGGATCCACTCGCAGGACGAGCAGGTCGCGCGCGTGATGGGCAACTTCAGGAGGAAGGACACCGATCTCGGGAAGTACGTCCACATGCTCGCGCTCCAGGATCGGAACGAGACGCTCTTCTACCGCGTCGTCCTGGACCACCTCGAAGAGATGATGCCCATCATCTATACGCCGACCGTCGGCAGGGCGTGCCAGGAGTACGGGCACATCTTCCGCAGGCCGCGCGGCCTCTTCATCACGAAGAACGACCGCGGCCGGATCACCGAGATCCTCAGGAACTGGTCGTACGTCGACGTCCGTATCATCGTCGTCACCGACGGCGAGCGCCTCCTCGGCCTCGGCGACCTCGGCGCCGACGGCATGGGCATCCCCGTCGGCAAGCTCGCGCTCTACACAGCGTGCGCGGGCGTGCACCCGTCGCACTGCCTACCGATCACGCTGGACGTCGGAACGAACAACGAGTTGCTCCTCGACGATCCGCTCTACATCGGGATCAAGGAGCGTCGCCTCCGCGGGGACGAGTATGACGCGTTCATCGAGGAGTTCGTCCAGGCCGTGCGCGAGGTCTTCCCCCACTCCCTCATCCAGCTCGAGGACTTCGGCAACACGAACGCGTTCCGGCTCCTCAACAAGTACCGCGAGAGGCTCTGCACCTTCGACGACGACATCCAGGGCACGGGCGCCGTCGCGCTCGCTGGTCTCTACTCGGCGATGCGCATCACCGGCGGCAAGCTCCGCGACCAGACGATCCTCTTCCTGGGAGCGGGCGAGGCAGGGATCGGGATCGGCGACATCGTCGTATCGGCGATGGTCGCCGAGGGACTGTCCGAGGGCGAGGCGCGAAGGCGCTGCTGGTTCGTCGACTCCCGCGGGCTCGTCGTCAAGAGCAGGTCCAATCTTGTGGTGCACAAGCTCGTGTATGCGCACGACCACGAGCCGATCAGGGAGTTCGCCGCGGCCGTCGATTCTCTCAAGCCTTCGGCGATCATCGGCGTCTCGGGACAGCCGAGCACGTTCACCGAGAGCATCGTGAAGGCGATGGCGCGCATGAACAACCGTCCGATCGTGTTCGCGCTCTCGAACCCCACGTCGAAGTCCGAGTGCACGGCGGAGGAGGCCTACCGCTGGTCGGACGGGCGCGCGATCTTCGCGAGCGGAAGCCCGTTCGATCCGGTGACGCTCGACGGCAGGACGCACGTTCCGGGCCAGGGCAACAACGCGTACATCTTCCCCGGCGTCGGCCTGGGCGCGATTGCGTGCGAAGCGCGACAGATCACCGATGAGATGTTCTTCGCCGCGGCGAAGACGCTGGCGGGACTCGTGTCCGAGGCGGATCTCGAGAAAGGCCGCGTCTATCCCTCGCTCACGATGATCCGCGAGGTGTCCGCGGCGATCGGGGCGGCCGTCGCCGAGGTCGCGTACGACCGCGGGGTCGCGGGCCGGGCTCGTCCGGACGACATCCTCGAGCAGGTGCGGTCGCACATGTACGATCCTCGCTACGAGAGCTACGTGTAGAACGGCGGCCGGCGCAGGCGCCGCGATCGCGAGGTCGGGAGACGGCGGGTCCGAGAGGTCCCGCCGTCTTCACATACGAGGCGCGGCACCGTGCGGCTCTCAGGGAGGCGGCGGGGCAGCGCGCGGCTCTCTGACCCGCGACAGGGCAGCGCCCGGCTCTCTGCCCTCCGCGGCGAGGCAGCGCGCGGCTCTCTGCCCTCCGTGGCGAGGCAGCGCGCGGCTCTCTGCCCCACGGCAGGCCTCGTGATTGACAGTCAGGACGAGGGGCGGTACGATCGTCAGGAGTGTGGAAGCGCGCCGTGAATCTCCCCATCGCTCGACCCCCGGGGCCCGGAAGGCGACAACGCTGCCGGCGGCCCCGCATCTACAGAAGAGCGAGCAGCGAGGGAGACGGCGATGCCGGGCAGCAGGCCGGAGCCCGGGCGGGAGTTCGAACCAGGAGGAGACGCGCATGAAGAGAGTGATCGTGGTTGCGATCGTCGCGCTCTTGAGCGCAGGGCTCGTGTCGGCGAAGACGGCCGAGCGGCCGGAGGCGTCGACGACGGTCAGCATCAAGAAGCCGGTCAAGGCCGCTCCGGACGTGGCCGCCGCGGCCCTCTTCCAGCGGAGCTGCGTGCGGTGTCACGCGGGAGACACGCCGGCGGGAGGGCTGGTTCTCGATGCGGATCGGTTCAGCGCGGCGATGGTCGACGTACCGAGCAAGCGGGTCGAGGCCTTCAAGCTCGTGGACACCGCGTCGCCCGGGAAGAGCTACGTCCTCGCGAAGCTCAAGGCCTCGAAGATCATGAAGGGGAGCCGCATGCCGCTCGGCGCTGAGCAGCTCTCCGCCGAGGAGATCCAGGTCGTGACGAACTGGATCGACGGTCTTGCCGACGCCGCGAGGAAGGCGGCGAAGAAGCAGGTCCCCGCGAAGCCGGACAAGGAGAAGGGCGGCGCCTCGAAGACGGAGGTTGCGCCCGCGACGTCCGGAGAGAAGGGCGCGACGAAGTCCGAGGTAGTCGACGAGAGCGGGACGCCCGACGCGAAGGCCGAGGGCGAGGCCGTTCCTGAGAACGAGGTCACACCCGAGGGTGAGGCCTCTCCCGAGGCCGGCGAGACCGATGAGGAGAGCGGCGCGACCAAGTCGGCGACTCCTTCGGACATAGACGAGGGCGAGAGCGGCAAGGCCGGAACGACCGGCGGCGACCGCTCCTCGACAGGCGGCAAGGTCACGGGCGACGGCGGTGGCAGGACGCCGAAGACAGACGACTAGTAGTCCTGGGATCGATCGGAACGATCGGCGGTGGGAGCGCCCCCGCGGCGCCCCACCGCCTTCGTTCAGCGAGCGTGCGTGAGACGGGGTCGAGGGCTCGGACGCGGGGTGCCGATCTCGTGACCCCTGCTGCGCGCGCGGGCGGGGACGGGAAAGAAGAGGAGGAAGCCATGGACCTCGGATGGACGCAACTGACGATCCCGCTCGTCGCGGCGCTGGCCGTCGCGCTCGTTCAGTCTGGGACGCCGGGCGAGCCGGCCGGCCGGGTGCCGAACCGCCTCGCGTCGGAGAAGAGCCCGTATCTTCTCCAGCACGCGTACAACCCCGTCGACTGGTACCCGTGGGGTGAAGAGGCGTTCGAGCGCGCGAGGACCGAGAACAAGCCTGTCTTCCTCTCGATCGGCTACTCGACCTGCCACTGGTGTCACGTCATGGAGGCGGAGTCGTTCGAGGATCCCGAGGTCGCGCGCCTCATGAACGAGACGTTCGTCTGCATCAAGGTCGATCGGGAGGAGCGGCCGGACATAGACGGCGTCTACATGGAGGTGGCGACGCTCATGACCGGCCGCGGCGGGTGGCCGCTCACGATCATGATGACGCCCGACAAGAGGCCGTTCTACGCCGGCACCTACATCCCGAAGACGAGCCGATTCGGACTGCCGGGGATGCTCGACCTCGTCCCCCGCATCGACCAGCTGTGGTCCGCGCGGAACGAGGAGCTCCTCGCGACGGCCGACCAGGTCGTGAACGCACTGAGGCAGGCGCCGGACGGCGCACCCGGAGCCGACCTCGGCAAGGAGGCGCTCGAGACCGCGTCCCGCCAGCTCGCGGAGGCGCACGACAGAGCGCTGGGTGGATTCGGGAAGGCACCGAAATTCCCGACGCCGCACAATCTCCTCTTCCTTCTGCGCTGGTGGACACGGAGTTCCGATCCCGCGGCGCTCGAGATGGTCGAGTCGACGCTGCGCGCGATGCGCGCGGGCGGGATCTACGACCACGTCGGGTTCGGGTTCCATCGGTACTCGACCGACGCGCGCTGGTTCCTCCCCCATTTCGAGAAGATGCTCTACGACCAGGCGATGCTCGCGATGGCGTACACGGAGGCGCACGAGGCGACCGGCGGGAGCGAGTACGAGCGGACGGCCCGAGAGATCCTCGAGTACGTCCTTCGCGACCTCACGTCCCCCGAGGGCGGCTTTCTCTCCGCCGAGGACGCCGACAGCGAGGGAGTCGAGGGGAAGTTCTACGTCTGGAGCACTTCGGAGATCCGAGAGGTCCTCGGCGAGGAGGAGGCCGACCTCGTGATCCGGGCCTTCAACCTCGACGACGCGGGCAACATGAACGACGAGGCGACCGGTGAGACGACCGGCGCGAACATCCTCCACCTGCGGGGCGAGCTCGCGGACGTCGCTCGCTCCGTCGGTCTCTCGGAGGACGATTTCGTGACCCGCGCCGAGAGAGCGCGCCGGAAGCTCTTCGACGTCCGTGAGGGGCGCGTCCACCCGCACAAGGACGACAAGATCCTGACCGACTGGAACGGCCTCATGATCGCCGCGCTCGCGAAGGCGGCCGTCGCGTTCGACGATGAGTCATACGCGGCCGCCGCGAGACGCGCCGCCGACTTCGTCCTCGGTACGCTGCGCGACGGCGACGGACGCCTGCTTCATCGCTATCGCGAAGGCGAGGCGGCCATCACCGGCACGGCCGAGGATTACGCGTTCATGATCTGGGGTCTCATCGAGCTCTACGAGGCGACGTTCGAGACGCCCTACCTCTCGAGCGCCGTCGCGCTGAACGCCGAGCTCCTCGAGCGGTTCTGGGACGATGGGGGCGGCGGGCTCTTCTTCACGGCGGACGACGCCGAGACCCTCCTCACGCGGCGGAAGGAAATCTACGACGGCGCCACACCCTCCAGCAACTCGGTGGCCGCGCTCAATCTCCTGAGGCTCGCCCGCATCACGGGCGACACCGATCTCGAGGAGCGCGCCGCCGCGATCGGACGCGCCTTCGCGGCGCAGGCCGGGCCGTACGCCATGGGGCACACCCAGCTCATGAGCGCCGTCGACTTCGGCGTCGGGCCGTCGCGCGAGATCGTGATCGTGGGAGACCCTGAGTCGGACGACACCCGCGCACTCCTGTCGGCGCTCCGCTCGCGGTACGTCCCCAACAAGGTCGTCGTCCTGAAGCCGTCCGACGACGCGCCGGACGTCGCATCGATCGCTCCGTGGACCGCGCACCACACGCGCCTGGGCGGCGCGGCCACGGCGTACGTCTGCCGGAACTACGAGTGCGCGCTCCCGACGAGTGACCCGGCCAAGATGCAGGAGCTCCTCGACGCTCCGTGATGCGATGACGGAGATCCTCTCCACCCCGCGATGCGTTGCATCTGCCGGTTCCTGTGATAGACTCCTCGCGATGCCACCCGCAACGAACAACCTGTCGATCCTGCCGCTCGAACGCGGCCGGGAGACGCTCTGGCTCGGCGTCGCTCCGTCGGACGGCGATCCGGCGAAGCGGCTCAACGAGCTCACCGAGACGCTCGCCCGGGAGGGCGATCGAGATCCTCGATCGCGCCTGATCGCGTTCGAGGGCGAGGCGGCGGCCGGCCGGCTCGATGGCGTCTTTCTGAATCCGACCCTCTACTTCATCCGCCAGATCCTCGCGACGGACGGCGCGGCGACCGAGAGGATCGCCGACGCGTTCGCCTCGTTCCTTTCGGCCGAGTTCCGGAGGGACGGGATCGCGGTCCTCGCGTGGGACAAGCCTGAGGCTGCGCTCATCAACCGCTGCCTCAGGCGATCCGGGTTCGTCGTCGACAAGGAGAAGGCGTTCGTCGAGAAGGACGTGAGCGGCTACCGGTCGCCTCACGAAGATCCCTTCGCATATCGCGCGCTGTCGGAGCTCGGGGAGGACCGCTTCATCGAGCTCCTCACCGAGGCGGCCGCGGGCGATCCGTTCGAGGACGTCTCGGAGCGGGACCCCCGGGACGAGTTCCGGGAGCTCGTCGAGTACGCGGGCAGCGCGTTCGACGCGACGTGGTGGCGCGTCGCCTTCACCGAGGAGAGCCCCGTCGGCGTCGTCCTTCCCCAGGAGTTCGCCGACCGCGAGCACGAGGGCACGCTCTTCTACGTCGGTGTGCTGCCGGAGTTCCGCGGACGAGGCTTCGGCACGATCCTCCACGCCTCGGGGCTCGCGTACCTCGCGGATCGCGGCGTGACGAAGTACGTCGGCTCGACCGACACGCGGAACCACCCGATGATGCGGGTCTTCGATCGCAACGAATGTGTGCGAACCGGCACGCAGCTCTTCTACAAGGCCCTGAGGAAGACGGAGGGAGACGGCCCGTGACGAGGACGAAGGGCGGGAAGACGCGCTCCACGTCCGCGAGGAAAGGCGGCCGCGCGAAGCTCACGTTCGCGGCGGTGACACCCGACCGCTGGAACGATCTCGCCGAGCTGTTCGGGAAGCGGGGCGCGTGCGCCGGATGCTGGTGCATGTGGTGGCGGCTCTCGGCCTCCGAGTTCGAGCGGCGC
This sequence comes from bacterium, assembly GCA_025774545.1. Taxonomy (GTDB): domain Bacteria; phylum Joyebacterota; class Joyebacteria; order Joyebacterales; family Joyebacteraceae; genus JALGVU01. Next base: position 10,993 of record JALGVU010000126.1, read on the forward strand.
AAGGGCGCCAGCAACCGGAGGGCCATGAAGAGGATCGTCGACACGGGCCAGGTCCCCGGCATCCTCGCGTACGACGGGGAGACGCCCGTCGGATGGTGCGCGGTCGCGCCGCGGGAGCGCTACCCGAGGCTCGAGCGATCTCGCATCCTCGCGCCCGTCGACGACACGCCCGTCTGGTCGGTC
>JALGVU010000015.1 GCA_025774545.1 bacterium
CCGGTGCGTCTCGCGTCCGGAGACGCCGAGCTGCATGTCGAGCGTCGACAGTCCCCGCCAATCCGGCCCCCGCTCGCGCGCCCGCACGACGCGCCCGCCGGCCGACCGCACCGCCCGCGTGATGGTCAGGTTGCATTCGACGAGGCCGACGCCGCCCGGGATCCGGCCGCGCTTCTCCCAGTGGGGCCAGGTATCGCGCCCTTCCTTCCTGGGCTCGCTCTCGCTCGCAACGTCGACGATCCCGAGCTGGACGAAAGACGCGTTCACCGCGCCGTCGATCCGCTCCCCACTCCGCGTGAGATCACGCGCACCGAACACCCGCTCGACGACCCCGGCAGCCCGTCCGCTCGCGACGACCTCCCAGAAGGCAAGCATCACCACCACGCCGAGCGCCGCGATCAGGAGCCAGAGCTGCGGGACTTCCGGGAACGGCCTCGTGGCATCGGTGCGCGCTCGCCCTTCGTGATGGGAACGGTCGGGTTCTGAACGGGCATCGTCCGCCGCGCTCGCCGCGTCGCGTGCTGATCCGGCGCGGCCGCGCGGGGGCGCTGTCTGGGATTCTATGGGCGATGGCCCAGGCAGTCAACCGCGCGTGGCGCCGCCCCTGAGGGGACGGGAAGCCTGCGCGGCGCCCGCCCGAAGGGGACAGGAAGCCGGGGCGAGGCCGGCCGCGGGCGGGGGACCGCCGCGGCCCCGGCCCGCCAGCAGAGGGGAGTCGACGCGCCCACACGCGAGAGAGGGGAGCGCCTCAGCACTCCCCTCTCAACGCTGCTCGCTCGAGAGCGCCACGAGGCGCTCCATCGCGTCAGTTCATGTACCGGGACTTCAGCCGCCCGACCGACAGCGCCTCGACGTCGGGATTAGGTCGTCCCAATCTCCCCGGCCGGTCGTCCTGCAGATCCCACCAGTCCCGCACCTCCCAGAGATCCTGCCCCTGCGGCCCCACCTCGTGCGGATCGACCTGGAAGACGAACAGCTGGTCAGCGGTCGCGAGCAGGATGAGCTCGTCGCCGGGGATAGGAATGATGACGCGCAGGTCGACGCCCTCCTGGAACTCCCAGGTGTCGTCGTACGTGCTGTCCGGACTTGCGCCCGCGCTGAATGCGTCGCTGATGTGCGTCAGAGTCAGCGTGATCCGGTCCACGTCCGAGCCCTCACCGAACATGTTCTCGTGGATGTCCTGCTCCGTGAGCTTGCCCCACGTCTCGGGAAGGGGGTTCGACGGATCGCCCTGATCGGCCTCGCTCGGATGGAACAGGAACTCCTCGGCCAGGCAGTCGAGGTACTCCCGAGCGTTCCTGTAGACGTAGGCCGTCGTCAGGTTGTGGAGCACGCTGTCCGGCTGGCTCCGGATCACGTACGACGCCGGATGCGGATCCGGCGGATCCGGGTCGTCGGGAGGCGCGAACGGATTCCAGCATCCGCCCACCGCCACGAGGAGCGCGCCCAGCACGCTCACGATCACAAGTCCTCGCGCGAGGTTCTCTCTCATCATTCGCCCGTCCTTTGTGCGTCCTCACTCACACAAACGCTCATTATATCAAGAATCAGCGTCCAAGTCAAACGTCGTGCGATCCTGAGACCCGTCTCCCGGCTGGGAGTGAACCCCCCGAGGCCCGGGACGGCTCATCGGACCTCTCTACAGAGAGAAGGGGATGGCGGACCACCCCCCTCGAATCACCACTCCGGTGTTCCCGTTACTCCGCGTACATCGACTTCAGACGTCCGAACGACACGGCCTCGACGCCCGGTCCCGGCCGGAGCGCCCGGCCCGGCTGGTCCTCCTGGAGGTCCCACCAGTCGATCACCTCCCAGAGGTCCTGCCCCTGCGCCCCCACCTCGTGCGGATCGACCTGGAAGACGAACAGCTGGTCGGCGGTCGCGAGCAGAATGAGCTCGTCTCCGGGGATCGGAATGAAGACGCGAAGATCGACGCCCTCCTGGAATTCCCAGGTGTCGTCGTACGTGCTGTCCGGACTCGCGCCGGCGCTGAACGCGCTGCTCATCTCCGTCAGGGTCAGCGTGATCCGGTCGACGTCCGAGCCCTCACCGAACATGTTCTCGTGGATGTCCTGCTCGGTCATCTTGCCCCACGTCTCGGGAAGGGGATTGTCGGGATTCCCCTGATCGGCCTCGCTCGGGTGGAACAGGAACTCCTCGGCCAGGCAGTCAAGGTACTCGGTGGCGTTCATGTACTCGTAGGCGGTCGTCAGATTATGAAGAACATTCTCGGAACTCGTGCGATCACGATACGTCGCCGGAGGATGCTCATGCCCGTTCCCGCCCCCGCTCGGCGCGAACGGATTCCAGCATCCGCCGAGTGATGCGAGCACGATCCCGAATACGATCAGGAGTGCCGACGCTCTGCCAAACGTGCGTGTCATGGTGCTACCCACCCCCCGGTGTGCCCAGACTCTCTAAAGACATAGTATATCAAGCTCACGGGCCCGGGTCAAATCGACCGCCCCGCGACGCTTCTTCCTAAGTGCTGTAAGCTGTGCAAGTCTCATGCCTGCCCTCGGTTGCACGCGCAAGGCCCTGTCCGGTCGTCGATTGGCCCTACGCCAGCGCGGTGCCCTGGGCCTGGCGCCCCCGGGCGGGCATCACTGACGATAGTCCCCCCTCAGAATCCCCCACGTCTGATAGACCTCGGGATCCGCGATCCTCCGATCGACCCAGCGGAAGATCGCCCAGCGCCCCGTGTCGTCGCGTCTCATGTGGAGGTTCGCGCGACCCTTGTACGTCACCTCCTCGTTCACGTGCGCGCCGCTCGACCAGGAGACGACGAGCTCGTAGTCCTCCTCCCGGGAGGTCTCTTCGTCACCCTCGTTCGGCACGGTCACGTTGGTGAAGGTGACCACGATCGAGGACGCGTCGTTGAACATACCGATGACGGCGTGCTCTTCGTCGTCGCGTCCCCAGTTCGCGTAGCGCTGCTCTCCCTCAGGCGCCGCGTCGAGCGAGTCCTGCGGGTCGACGTGGAATCGGTAGTCCTCGGTGAAGCTGTCACGGTGGTTGCTCGAGTTCTCACCCTCGAGGGCGGCCTTGATGTTCTGGAGGACGATCGTCGTGCTGATCGGCGTCTCCCATTGCGTCTCGTCCTGATCGGGCGCGCCGTCGGGATCGCGCGGGGCAAACAGGCATCCGGCCAGGAAGAGCGGGAGGGCGGCCGCGAGCGTCGCCGCTGCCAGACGTCGCCATCTCATCGTCGTGCTCCTTCTCTAGAAGGTCCGGGAGACGTTGATCCTCACGTCCCATATCTCGCGCTGACGATCGAGGATGTTGCTGGCGTCCCGGTGAGTCCTGCCGATCGAGAAGTCGAGCCTCGCCCCACTCTCGAGCGTGTAGTCGGCGCTCGCGCGCCCCGTGATGTTGGTGTCGAACCTCTCAGATGCCAGGGTCCTCTCGCCCCCCTCGAACCTCCATCTCTCTTGGACGGAGTAGTGCTGCTCCACTTCAAAGTCGATCACCCCAAAGATGGGGTATCTCAGGGTGATCGTGACCCGGTGCTCCTCGCGCTCGCTGTTCTTGCTGTAGCGCTCAACGCCGACCTCGTCCTCGACGTACGAGCCTTCGTCCTGGGAGCGATAGGTGTGAGCGAGCCCCAGCTTGAGCGCCCTCCACGGGGACCAGTCGAGCCCCGTCGTCACCGCGAAGTTGCGGATCAGGAAATTCGCGTCCTTGTCGTATGTGTACAGGGTGTAGTCCGCCGAGAGGTCGTATCGCTGACGCACACTCACTCGCCGCGAGAAGGTCTTCCGGATGCTGGGCTGAATCGAGTAGGTCTGCGTCGTCTTGTTGTCGCCGGTTCGCGAGACCCTGATGTAGATGAGCCTGTCCTCTCTCACCTTGAGGACGAGCCCCGTCGAGAGGTCCGACCTCGGATCGTAGTTGACCTTGATCGTCGCCTCGCGATCGAAGAGGTCGCGGTCCTGATCGTTCGCCGCGATGTCGTCGTAGTGGAGGGACAGGAGACTCATCCGCCCGCGGAGCTCGACGTCGACCCTCTCTCCGAAGTCGCGCGCGAGCGAGGTAGAGATCGAGTTCGTGTAGACCTCCCCGGTCTGGAAATCGAAGTACTCGTTGCGTTTCGTCTCGGACTTCAGGTTCGCGCTGAACGACGTGTCCCCGAGCCGGTACGAGACGTCGCCCTTGACCGAGCGGGACTTGATGTCGATGTCCTTCGTGGCCTCGAGATCGTAGAACGACTTGTTGCGCGTGTAGTCGGCGCTGAACCTCGTGTCGAGGCCCTCCATGAGCACGATGTTCGCGCTGACGCTCGCCGACTCGCCCTCCTGGTCGCGCGTCTCGGTCTGCTGGTCCTTGGGGTACTCGGAGATCGCCGACGATCGGCGAACGTCTGCGCTCACCGAGTGGTCGTTCCACTGGTAGTCGAAGTGGCCCGACAGGTTGTGGCTGGATGACTCGTCGGTGCTCTCGACACCCGCCTGGTCGGAATCGAGCAGCGAGTGCGTCCCCGAGTAGTTGAAGCTCGTCTGCAGGGTGGGCAGCGGATCGAAACTGAGGCCGGCTCCCACCGACTGCTTCGAGCCGGTGCTCTTGATGTCGGAGTAGTGGTTGTTCTCGAGCCCCGCCGAGGCGCTCAGCGACACGTCGAGCGTCTCGAGGTACTTCCTCTTGAAGCTCGTCGAGAGATCGACGCTGTCCCGCTCGCGGAAGCTCCTCGACTCGTTCGACTTGCCCTCGTTCCGGACGTCGCTCTGAATCGATCGGGTGAACCGAACGCCGGTCGAAACGACCGGCGACACCTTCATATCGAGCGACGCTGACCAGTTCTCCCGGCGGTTCTCCCGATTGAGCACGTCGTTCGTACGGATGCCGATCGACGCGTCGGCGCGGACCCTGAGCCTCGGCGACAGCGCGTACGCGAGGTCGAAGTCGTGGTTCCAGGAAGTGACGTCCTGGTCCCGGCCGAACTTGATCGTGTAGCTCGGGTGAAACTCAGGCGCCCAACTGACCCCCCCCAGACCTTCGAACGGAAGCCCGCGGGCAGGATGCTCCTCATCCTCTTCCTCTTCCTCGTCCTCGTCTTCACCCTGAGCGTCGGGCTCAGCGATCTCTCCCTCGGAAGGTCCGGCGCCCGAATCGTCGTCGCCTTCGTCGGCGGCAAGCGGCGCGGCCACGAGAAGAAGGGAGAGCCCGGTGAGGAGCACGACCATCTGGTGGAGCCACCGGATGCGCACGTCAGACGACCTTTCGGTTCTGTCCTGCGCGGCCGCGATCATCGAGCGTCGCGAGGGCCAGGGTCAGTGCCTCGAACTCATCGAGCGAGAGCGACTCGCCGCGTCGCGCGAGATCGATGCCGCACGACTCCTCGAGCGCCGCCGCCGTCGTGCCCGCGCGCTCGATCCGCCCACTCAGGGAGCGCCGCAACATCTTCCGCCTCTGCCCGAACGCCGCGTGCACCACCGACGAGAACGCCTCCGGATCCGATCGGTGGGCACCGCCCAGGCGGAAGTCGATCTCGATCACGCGCGAGTCTACCTTAGGACGCGGATGGAAGCACGTCCTCGCGACGCGGAAGAGCTGCCGGACTCCCGCGTGGTACTGAAGCACGACCGACAGCGCCGAGTAGTCGGACGTGCCGGGGGCCGCGACCATTCGCGCCCCAACCTCAGACTGCACCATCAGAACCGCGCGCGAGACCGCGTGCCTCGCGTCGATCAGGTTGCGGACGACGGGACTGGTTACGCCGTAGGGCAGATTCCCAGCAACGAGGAGTCGCTCGACGCCGTGTTCCCTCGCTGCCCGCTCGAGATCGAACTCGAGGACGTCGCCCTCGACAAGTTCGATTCCCGGGAGGTCGCCATACTCGGTCCGAAACGCCCTCGCGATGCCGGCGTCGATCTCCACGGCGACGACGAGGCGCGCGGCCTCCGCCAGCCCTAGGGTGATGGCGCCGAATCCAGCTCCGATCTCGAGGACGACGTCGTCGGGCCCGGCACCCACGGCGGCCACGATCTTCCGGCAGACGTTCCCGTCGGCCAGGAAGTTCTGCCCGCGCCGGCGCGACGGTGCAAGCCCGTACTTCGCAAGCATGTCGCGTGCTGGTGTCGGCTCCATGCGCGGACGTGCTCCTCCTCGTGCCGGTTCCGGCGCTACGATCCCGCGCGCGGCGCGGCGCGTCCCCGGCGCCTCGCACGGGGGACACCGCCTCCGCGAACCCGGAGCGGAACGTCGAGCTCCGCAGCGAGAGCCTTCACCTCGGCGATGTCGATCTCCGGGACGTCGACGGCGCTCGTTGTCACCGAGAGTCCTGTCTTCCTGCACTCGCGGACGAAGGCGAGAACGTGCTCGAACGTCCGGAGACCGAAGCGCGGGCGGCAGACGTCGTCGTAGATCTCGGCGCTCGCTGCGTTCAGGCTGACCGAGACCGCGTCGACCGCCAGGGCGAGCTCCGGGACGATGTTCCTGTTCCAGATGAGACTCCCGTGCCCGTTCGTGTCGAGGCGGACGCGCGCGCCGAGCGATCTCAGGCGCGATCCAACCTCGATCACCTCGGGCAGCCTCACGGTGGGCTCGCCGTAGCCACAGAAGACGATCTCGTGATAGCCCGCGGGGTCGCCGATCGCCTTCATGATCTCATCCACCGTGGGCTCGCGGTCGAGTCTCAGGCTGTATCCCCAGAGCGTGTCGGTCTCGTAGCGGACGCAGAAGTAACACTCGTTCGTGCACCGGTTGGTGATGTTGAGATAGAGGTTGCCCCACATCTCGTACGCGACCGAAGGCGTGGGCGGCGCGGGGAGCCGGAAGAGCCGTGTGGCGTTTCCCGTCGTCGTCCGCCCGAGATCGGCGACGTCGACACTGCGGATCTCGGCGATCGCCTCGGCGACGTGAGCGACGTACGAGGGCTCGTTCCGCTTGCCTCGATGCGGCTTCGGCGGAAGCCACGGGGCGTCTGTCTCGAGCAGAAGCCGCGAGCGCGGAACGGTCCTCGCAACCTCGACGAGCCGGCCGCGGGCCGAGTAGGTCACGGGCCCGCCGATTCCGACGTGGAACCCGCGCTCGACCACCGCCCTCGCGTACTCGGCGTCACCGGGGAAGCAGTGCATGACGCCGCCGCCCGATCCCGCGTCCTCGTCGTCGACGATCTCGATCACGTCGGCGAGGGCGTCCCGGTTGTGGATGATGAGGGGAAGATCCAGCTTCTTCGCGAGCCCAATCTGGGCCACGAACGCGCGCCGCTGATCGTCACGCGGCGAGAGGTCGCGGTAGTAGTCGAGGCCGGTCTCGCCGATCGCCACGACCTTGGGGTGGGAGGCTAAGCGCTCGAACTCGGCAAGAAGCTCGTCATCGAGCTTCCCGGCGTCGTGCGGGTGGAGGCCGACCGACGCGTAGACGAGATCGTGCCGGCAGGCTAAGTCGATCGACGCCCTGCTCGTCGCCAGGTCGAAGCCGACGTTCACCATGATCCCGACGCCGGCATCCCGCGCCCTCCGGATGACGGAGTCGCGGTCTCGGTCGTAGGCGTCGAGGTTCAGATGGACGTGGGTGTCGGCGAGGAGGGGCGGGCCCCCGGTTCTCGCGACGTCGGTTGACTCGGAAGAGGGCACGCTAGCTCACCTTCGTCCCCGGTGGCAGCTCCTTGTCCGGAGCGACGAGCGCGATCGAGCCGTCTCCCACAGCCGCCAGCAGCATCGCCCGTGATTCGATCCCGCGGATCTTCGCCGGCTCGAGGTTCGCGACCACGACGACCGTCTTGCCAACCAGCTCCTCCGCGGAGTACCCCTCGGCGATCCCCGCGACCATCTGCCGTTCGTCGCCGCCGCCGAGATCGACCCTCATGCGGACGAGCTTCGTGGTGTCCTCCACGCGCGCGGCGTCGATGATCCGCGCCAGCCTGAGGTCGAGCTCCTTGAACTGCTCGAAGGTCAGCATGCTCGTGACTCCCCCCTGTCTCTGCGTCGTGTCGGCAGGATCGGCCGGACGCTTCCCACCGGCGTGCCCGGTCGGAGGCTTCCCGTCGGCGGGCCCCTCTTCGCTCGGCTCGGCGGCCGCGCCTGCGGCTGGCCCTTCGGCATCGCCTCGGGCAACGACGTCGAACCGCTCCGCGAGGTCCTCGTCGGTGTACTTCGGGAAGACCGGATCGCCCTTCTCGATCTCGATCGCGTCGCCCCACCCGCTGCCCCATCGGAGAAGCTCCGAGAGGGGCGCTCGCCCGACCTCGAGAGAGAGCCCGACGCACGCCAGGATCTCCTCGCACTTGCGCGGCATGACCGGCCAGGCGAGGACGGCGATCTGCCGGATCGATTCGAGCACGTCGAAGAGAACCTGCTCGAGCCGCCCCGGATCCTCCTTCGCGAGGACCCACGGCTTCTGTTCTTCGATGTAGGCGTTCGTCCGGCGAACCAGCTCCCAGATCCGTCCGAGGGCCGCCTGGGGCGCGTACGCCGTCATGTCGGCCGCGACGTGCTCCTGCACTTGCGCCGCCAGGGACGGAAGCGCGCCGCCGCTCGTCGATGCCAGGTTCCCGATCTTCCCGCCCAGGAACTTCCCGACCATCGCCGTCGCCCGCGACACGAGGTTCCCGAGGTCGTTCGCGAGCTCCGAGTCGTACCGCGCGCGGAACTGCTCCCAGGTGAAGTCGACGTCGCGTCCGTACGTGCCCTCACGCATGAGGAAGTACCGGAGGGCGCTCGATCCGAACATGTCGGCCGCCTCGAGCGGATCGACGACGACCCCGCGGCTCTTGGAGAGCCTCTGCCCTTTGAAGTAGACGAATCCGTGACCGTAGATCGCCTTCGGGAGCTCGACGCCGGCGCTCATGAGCATCGACGGCCAGATGACGCAGTGGAACCGGGTGATGTCCTTCCCGATGACGTGCACGTCGGCGGGCCACCATCTCCTGAAACGCTCGTCATCGTACCCGTAGCCGACCCCGGTCACGTAGTTCGTGAGCGCGTCGACCCAGACGTAGATGACCTGCGACTCGTCCATGGGCAGCGGCACGCCCCAATCCGCGCCCGCGCGGGTGACGCTGATGTCCTCGAGTCCGCCTCTGATCAGCTGGACGATCTCGTTCCGGCGCGACTCGGGCTGGATGAACTCCGGATGCGCCTCGATGTGCGTGAGGAGCGGCTCGGCGTACTTCGAGAGCCGGAAGAAGTAGTTCTCCTCCTTGATCCACGCAGGCCTAGTACCGTGCGTCGGACAGCACCCGTCCTTCAAGTCCTTCTCCTGAAGGAACGCCTCGCACGACTCGCAGTAGTGCCCCTCGTAGTGCCCCCGGTAGATGTCGTGCTCGAGGGCGCGGAACAGCCTCGCGAGACCCTTGACGTGGTCGGGCTCGGTCGTCCTGATGAATCGGTCGAACTCGATCTCGAGCTTGGCCCAGATCTCCCGAAAGACGCCCTCCATCTCGTCGGTGTACGCCTGGGGATCCATGTCCTTCGCCCTCGCGGCGCGGAGCACGTTCAGGCTGTGCTCGTCGTTCCCCATGAGGAAAAAGACCTCGTCTCCCCTGAGACGGTGGAACCGAGCGAAGACGTCGGCCGAGATCTTCTCGTAGGCCGTCCCGATGTGCGGGGCGCTGTTCACGTAGTCGATCGCCGTGGTGATGTAGAACTTATCCGGCATTCCCACCCTCTTCCGTCCGCCGTTCGCCGTCGCCCCAGTAGTCGTCCATGACGAACTCGTCGTCGGTTCCGACGGCGGTGATCCGCCCTTTCTTGAAGTCCTCGATGCCCACGATGGCCGTCTTCCCCTCTTCGTCCGAGAGCGTCACTCTGCGGCGGAAGATGTCGACGGCGACGACCCTGTGCTTCGAACCCTCGATCTCGATCTTCGTTCCGAGCTTCGGGAACTCCTTCCCCGACTCGTTGTAGAAGGAGCGCTCGTACCGAAGGCAGCACATGAGCCGCCCGCATCCGCCCGAGATCTTCGGTGAGCCCGGCGCCAGGTGCTGCTCCTTCACCATCTTCAGGGTCACGGGGTCGAAGTCGTTGATGACCCCACGGCAGCAGTAGTAGCGGCCGCAGCGGCCGTACCCGCCAAGCCGGCGCGCCTCGTCGCGGACGCCGATCTGCCGCATTTCGATCCTGGTCTTGAAGATGCCCGCGAGATCGCGGACCAGCTTCCGGAAGTCGACGCGTCGGTCCGACGTGAAGTAGAAGCGGATCCTGTTCCCGTCGAACTGCCACTCCACGTCGACGAGCTTCATGGGGAGGTTCTGCTTCGCGATGCACTGCTGGCAGATCCGATGCGCCTCCGTCTCCTTGGCCCTGAGCTCCTCCATCTTCGTCACGTCGGTCCGCGTGGCGCGTCGCAGGATCGGTCCCTGAATGCCCTTACTCTTAAGTTTCTTGCTGACATCCTCGCCCTCGCGGACGACCCGCCCCACGTCCTGGCCGCGGTCAACGTCGACGATCGCGTAGTCCCCGATCTGGAACGGTATGTTCCTCGGGTTCGAGAAGAGCGCCTTCCGACCGCCCTTGAACTCTATCTCGAAGGAGTCGGGAGTCCTGCCCAGCATCCCCTCAGGCTGCATGTTCGCCATCTCTCCTTGTGCTCGCCCGCTTCCGGGCGACCGCCATGTCGAGGAGGACCGACGTGAACACGATCGACGGGTTCGAGTACCGCTCGATCGCCATTCTCGCGCCGTCGACCTTCTCGATCAGTCCTTCGATCGTCGCGAAGTCGAGCGCGCTCGCCTGCGACTCGAGGGCCCTCCTGTGCTTCCCGTAGAGGAGAGCCTTCGTCCGATTCGACGCGCTCACCTCCGAGAGGACCAGTACGTCCCTGAGCCAGAGGAGCATCAGGTCGAGCACCTTCACCTGCTCCCTGCGGCCGAGCCGGAACGCGAGCGTCTCCGCCTCTTCGACGAGCGACCGCACGCCGCGCACGCTCTTTCCCTGCATGAGCGACGCGATCTTGCCGAGCTCGGCCTCGAGCCCCTCCTTCTGCGTCCTGACCGCCAGGCCGGCACTCCCCTGCGCCAGGGCCGCCGCGGCCTTGGCCCTTCGCTCGTCGAATCCGAGCCTCGAATCGGCGAGCAGGATCTCCTCGATCACGTCGGCCGGAAGGCGGGAGAACGGGATCTTCTGGCACCGCGAGACGACCGTCGCGGGAAGCGCGCTCGGTCTCGAGGTCGTGAGCGCGATGACCGTTCCCTCGGGAGGCTCCTCGAGCGTCTTCAAGAGCGTGTTCGCGGCCTCGTCCGTCATCCTGTCGGCGTCGGCGATCACGAAGATCTTCCACGGGCCGACGTAGGGCCGCTGATTCGCGCCGGCGACAACCTCCGACAGCACGGATTCGACGGATATGATCGCAGTCTTCCGCCCGTAGTCCTCCTCCCGATAGCCGTCCCGCTGGTACGAGGCGAGGATCTCGGCCCTGGCCTCTGCCTTGAGATCCCTCGGCGCCGGGAAGAGTAGGTGGATGTCGGGATGTGCGAGCCGCCCCGCCATCGTGCAGGCGCGGCACGAGCCGCACGCCTCGAGTCCCTCGGCCTCGCAGTTCAGCCCCTGCGCGAGTTCGAGGGCCGTCGTCTCCTTGCCCACCCCCTCGGGGCCGTGCATCAGGTACGCGTGCGAGAGGCGATCCGCCTCGAAGGCCGACCGGAGGAGGCCGACGGCATGATCCTGCCCCTTGATCCTCGAGAGGGCCATCGATCCTCCGGCGCAACGCTCATCGACCCTGCGGTGCCGCGCTCACCGATCCCGCGGCGCCGCGCGACCTGCGTAATCTCAGATACCCTCGTCGCTTACCGAGAACCCCGGGGAGGAAGCGCACCGCGATACCGACCTCCCGGGGCCAACCTCTCATTCTATCGGCGCTCCCGAGCCCGCGCAAGCCGATTCAAGCCGACGTCGCGCGATCTCCCCCGCCAGACGGACCGCGTCGAGCATGCTGCCCGCGTTCACGCCCTCCCGCCCTGCCAGATCGAAAGCCGTTCCGTGGTCGACGGACGTGCGGACGACGGGGAGCCCGAGGGTCACGTTCACGCCTCCCCCGAATCCCAGCAGCTTGACGGGAATCGTGCCCTGGTCGTGATACATCGCGAGGACCGCATCGAATCGGGAGCCCGGTCCCCCGGCGCCGGGATCTCCCAGGCCGAGGAAGATCGAGTCGGCGGGGAACGGTCCCTCGACGTCGATCCCCGCGCTGCGGGCGTCTGCGATCGCTGGGACGATGATCGACCGCTCCTCGTCGCCGACCCAGCCGTCCTCTCCCGCGTGTGGGTTCAATCCGGTGACGGCGATACTCGGCGACGCGACTCCAAGGTCGCCCTCGAGGCCGCGCGCGAGAACGGCGAGCTTGGTGGCGACGAGATCTCGGCTCAAGGCTCCCGCCACCCGGGCGAGCGGAACGTGTGTCGTCGCGACCGCCACGCGAAGCCGCCCGTGCACGAAGAGCATCAGCACGTCGGTCGCGCCGAGGAGATCTGCCAGGAACTCGGTGTGCCCGCAGAACTCGTAGCCCGCGCCCGCGATCGCGGCCTTCGAGACGGGCGCGGTCACGACGGCGTCGGCTCCGGCCGACCGGCACGTCGACGCCGCGAGAATCACGGACTCGATCGCGGCACGCGCGCCGGCCGCGGTCGGGCGCCCCGGCTCGACGTCGAACGGGCCGCCCCCGACGTCCACGATCTCGACCTCGATCGGGATCTCGAGGCGCCGGGACCAGAAGGCGAGCGCGTCGCGGCTCCCGACGGCGCGGAGATCGAACCGCTCGCGAAGATCCCCGTCTGCCGCGGCCCGAAGCACGACCTCGGGACCCACCCCCGCGGGGTCGCCCATCGTCAGGAGGAGACGTGGCCTCATGACACCTCCGCGCTCGCGGGCCTGCCGGATCTCCACCGGCGGTCGTGCGGCGCAAACGACGAGGGCCAGCCTCGGCTGGCCCTACGAACTCGAAACGCGCCGCTCTTCGATCACCTCGTAGAGCGTTTGCGCTCGCTCCTTGCTCACGTTCCCCCGAGGGATCTCGAGCACCTTCACGTGGATGAATCGGTCGCGAAGGGAGAGCGACACCTCGTCACCGAGCGTGACGACCGTCCCCGCCTTCGCCTTCCTGCCCATGAGCGAGACGCGGCCGGAGTCGCACGCCCACTTGGCGACGCTCCGCTGCTTGATCAGACGGGAGACCTTGAGGAATTGGTCGAGCCTCATGGCCGGGACGCCATCTCGGTGCGAATGTCGATGTGGATCTCGTTCGCGAGCCGGTCCATGAGCACGACGTACGCCTCCTCGGCCTTGAGGCCGAAGACGTACTCCCGAAGATCCTCGCGGATCTCGTCGAGGTCCGCTGTTCTCGGCTCGTTGTGCCCGAGGAGCTTGAGCACGTAGAAGCCGGAATCGCCCTCGATCACCTCCGTGATCCCGCCGGGCTCGAGGCCCGCCAGGACCGCCTGGAAGGAGGGCTCGAGCTCCTCGAGCGTGAAGGTGCCTAAGCTCCCGCCCTGCTCCCTCGACTGAGGATCGTCGGAGTACTCCCGCGCCACATCAGCGAAGTCGGCGTCGCCGACGACCATCTGCCGCAGGGTCTCGGCCCTCGCCCGCGCCCGCTCCGCGTCCTCGGGGCCGGGCGAGAGCCTCGCCAGGATGTGCCGCGCGTGGACGCGGTCGTCGTCCTTCTCGACCGCCTGGATGATGTGGAAGCCGAACCGCGTGGGAACGACGCCGCTCACCTCGCCCGGATCCAGGGCGAAGACGGCGTCCTCGAACTCGGGCACCATGATGCCCCGCGCGATGAAACCGAGATCGCCCCCGCTGGCCGCGGTCACGTCGTCGGAGTACTCCCGCGCCAGATCCTCGAACGACTCGCCGGCGTCGAGCTTCGCGCGGACCTCCATCATCCGCTCGGTCGCGCCACGCTTGGCCGCCTCGCTCACCTGAGGCACCGAGAGGATCCCGGCGACCTCGTACGACTCGGGCACCCGCCCGACCTCGTCGGTGTGCTCCTCGTAGTAGTTCTCGACCTCGCCCCACGTCACGTCGATCCGCGAGTGGACCTCCCTCCGCACGACGATCTCGGCGAGGAGGCGTCTCTCGATGTCGTCTCGGTACATGACCTTGAGCTCGTCGAGCGTCAGGCCTTGCTCCGCAAGCGCAGCGCTGAACGCGGCGTCCGTCCCGTGGCGGCGCTTGACCTCCTCGACGCGGCGCTCGAGCTCTGCCTCGAGCTCCCCGGACGGGAGCATCACCGTATCGCGCCTGGCCATGGCCACAAGGAGCGTCTCGTCGACCATCTGACGAACGATCTCACTCCGAACGGAGAGGGCCTCCGACTCGGACATGCTGCCGGTTCCGGTCCGCAGCTGGTAGATGTAGAGCTCCTCGTCGATCTCGCTCTCGAGGATGATCTCGTCCCCCACGACGGCGGCTATGCCGTCGACCAGCTGCCTGGCCGCGGGAGTGACCACCGCCGAGAACGCCAGGAGCGTGGCGGCGAGGACGAGCGCACGCGCCATCGTTGCTCGCGATGTCATCGTGTTCCTCCTTGCCCGATCGCTGCTCGCCCGGGCGCGGCGATTCGGCCGCGACTGGCGAATCGGCTCCTGCCCCGGCGGCGGGACCTCCGCCGATCAGGGCATCTCCACGCCCGCGCTGTCGGACTGCGCCGCACTCTCGTCGGGGAATCCGCCGGGAGCCTCGGACTGGATGCGGTCCCGCGCCGCGAGGCGGAGCCGGGCCGTGTCGACGACCACCGTCGCTCGGCCCTCGAGCTCGCGCAGCCGCTCGTCGAAGGCCCTGCGTCTCCGCTGCGAAGTCAGGAAGTTCATCACCGCAGATCGCTTGGCCTCGAAGGAGGGCTGCCCCGCGCCGGGATGGCGATCGAGCACCTTGATGATGTGGTACCCGTAACTGCTCGGTCTGACGCCGCTCACCTCGCCGACCTTCAGCTCGAACGCGGCCTCCTCGAGCTCGTGGATCATCTCGCCGCGGCGCATGTAGCCCAGGTCGCCGCCCAGCGGACCCGTCTGGTCGATCGAGACCGTCTCCGCGACCGTCTCGAACGGCGTCCCGGAGCGGATTCTGGCGAGCGCCCGGTCGGCTTCCGCGCGACTCCTCACGAGGATGTGAGCCAGCCTGACCTGGATGGCGTAGTCGCTTTTCCGACTCTCGAAGTACGCCCGCGCCTCCTGTTCCGTGACCTCGGGCACGTCGTCCATGAGCTGCTTGATGTGCTTCTCGGCCACGAACTCGCGCTCGATCTCGGTGAGCCGCCGCCTGAGGGCCTCGTCGTCACCCACGCCCCGCCTCAAGGCCTCCTGGTAGAAGAGCTCCGTCTTGACCCAGGCCTTGAGCGCCTCCTCCTGATCCTCGAGGCTCATCACGGCAAGGAGCTGCTCCGGGATCGACTCGTAGAAGTCGTCGACCGTCAGCACGGCGCCGTCGACGCGGGCGACAGCGTCGCTCTCTTCCTCCCGACCGCACCCCACGAGCGCCGCCAGCACACCGACGGCGACGACCACGCCCGTCAGTCGCCTCACGGTCCCCCCTCGTTCAGGGCGTCGTCTCTAGCCCGAGGTCCTGGTGATCGTGACCCGCTGCTCTTCCTTCTCCAGGAGAACGTCCGCCGGATCGTCCATGTGCTGGAAGTTCGACTCGATGTACTCGACCGTGGCGTCCTTCTCGATCCCCTCGAGGAACTCGAGCAATCTGGCCTCCTTCGCGAGGTTCCAGACGGAAGCCTTGACGACCTCGGCGACGTCACCGAACTCGAGCTGTAGCTCCGGGTAGATCTCGAGGACCCTCACGACGGCGTAGCCTCCAGGTGCGCGGAACGCCTCGCTGATCTCCCGCTTCTCGAGACCGAAGACGACGGGCTGGAGGTAGTCGAGGCGGCGCTCGCCCTGCTCGTAGGTGGCGATGATGCCGTTCTTCGTCTTGCTCCACTCGTCGATCGAGTGCCGCTCCACCAGCTCCTCGAACGTGGCCTCACCCGCCACGAGCCGCTGCCGAAGTAGGTTCGCCTCGGCCTCGGTTCCCACGATGATCTGCTGGACGTCGACCGTGAGCGGCTTCTTGAAGTCGTCGCGGTGGGATCTGAAGTAGTCGCGGATGTCCTGCCCCGTCGGCTGCGCGACCTTCTCGGTGACCTCGGCGTTGTAGACGAGATCGACGATGAACTCCTCGCTCCGGGTGGCGATGTAGTCGGCCATCTCCTGGGTGTTCTTGTAGCCGCGCTGCTCGATCTGGTAGTCCGTGATGTCGTTCTGGATGCGCCGCTTGAGGAAGTTGGCGATCCGCGCGGCCTCTCCGCCCTTGAGCGTCTCGATTCCTGGCAGCTCATCGAGGATCCCCCGGAAGTCGCCCAGGGTCAGGACGTGCTCCGTCGGCCCGACCTTGTAGGTGTAGAGCGTGAGCACCTCCTCCTCGGGCGTGAAGTCGGGCACCACCTTGATTCGGACCCGCTCCATACGCTCCTCGAAGCTCGTGCCCTCAACGAGGGGAGGTATGACCTCCGCGACCTTCTCGTTGATGCGCTGTCCCGCGGTGGCCATGGCGTCGTCGTCATACCAGAACTCCGAGTCCGCCATGATCCGGTCGAAGACCTCGTGCTCCACCAACGTACGCTTGAAGTTCTTCGCCTCGGTCGCGATGGCGTTCCGGTGGGAGCCCTCGAACGGTTTGGCTGCCGGGGTCTCCTTGCGGGACAGGACGCGGTAGATGAAGTAGGTCTCGCCGATCAGGAACGGCTCTGTAATCTCGTCCTTCTCGACCCCCTGGATGGCCACCCTCGCCAGCGGGTGCATGTCGGGCCACGCCATGACCGGCTTCCGACCCTGATCGGTCGCCGAGGAGGTGGTCGACAGCTCCATCGCGACCCTCCCGAAGTCCTCGCCGCCCTCGGTCACCCTGCGGTAGGCCTCGTTCGCAACATCCTCGGTCTGGACGACGATCTCCTGGAACTGGTAGCTCGCCCGGCGGTCCTTCTCGAACTGCACAAGCTCTTCCTCAGACACGTCGCTCGGCGCGTCGACGAACTCGTGCTGCCACATGGTCTGGGCCTTCTGCTTCTCGAAGTAGGGGCCGGCCGTCGCGAGACGGGGATCCTCGTCGAATCCCAGTCTGTGGGCGGCGATCACCATGAGCTCCTTGCGGACGATGTCGCTCAGGAACTGCCTCTTGCCTTCATCACCACCGGTGTCCGGCAGCAGATTGGGGGCCATTCTGCCAAGACGGTCGTTGGCGTAGCCGACCGTGATGACGCGCGGCTCCAGGGAGCCGTCGTTGTCTGAGATCCTCACGACCGGCTTGTCGTCCACGTTCGCGCAACCCACGAGGAGCACGAACGCGACGAGCGTGAGGACCGAGAGGCTCGCGAATCTTCTCATTCCACTCTCCTTTCGGACACGAGGGAGAGACGGGATCGCCCCCCCCATTTCGATCCGGATTCCGATCACACATCAACGCACAGAAGCCAAAAAGAGCCCGGCCTCGGGCTCACGGAACTCAACTAACGAATCGTAGCACAGTCCACGAACTGCTTCAACACCCTCGTGCCAAGCCTGAGCGTCTCGTGCCGGTCGCGACGCGCCTCGAACCGCACCAGGAGCCCACCCCGCGCGTCGAACTCGAGCGGCTGATCGCTTCCCTTCAGAAAGGCCTTCATCTGTGAGGGCTTGGGCTCCTTCCCGCGGATGAACTCGGCCTCCACCATCCCGTCCATAATCCCGATACGGCGGATTCCGGCCTCCCGACAGACCGACCTCAGTGCCTGGACCTCCAAGAGCGCCCGGACCTCCATGGGCGGCGCCCCGAAGCGGTCACCCAGCTCATCCGTCAGCTCCTCGAGGCCTTCGCCCGTCGTGGTGTCGCGGATACGTTTGTACACGTCGATCTTCGTGTCGTTGTCGGTGATGTAGCTGTTCGGGAGATATGCATCCACCTTTATATCAATGGTCGCCTCCGGTTCCTCCTCGACCACCTCGCCCTTGAGCCGGCGCACGGCCTCCCGGAGCAGGCGCGAGTAGAGGTTGAACCCGACGGCCATCATGTGGCCGTGCTGCTCCGCGCCGAGGATGTTCCCTGCCCCTCGGATCTCGAGATCGCGCATCGCGAGCTTGTAGCCTGAAGAGAGGTCCGTGAACTCCTGGATCGCAGCGAGCCTGCGGCGCGCGATCGGGGTGATCGACCGGTCCTCCGGGATGAGGAGATAGGCGTACGCCCGGTGATTCGAGCGCCCGACTCTCCCGCGGAGCTGGTAGAGCTGCGCGAGCCCGAAGCGATCGGATCGGTTGATGATGATCGTGTTGACGTTCGGGATGTCGAGCCCTGACTCGATGATCATGCTGCAGACCAGCACGTCGATGTGCGCGTCGAGGAACTTGTGCATCACGTTCTCGAGCTGCCGCTCGGGCATCTGGCCGTGGCCGACGTCGATGATGAGGTCGGGGAGAAGCGTTCGGAGGTAGGTCGCCATGCCCTCGATCGTCTGGACGCGGTTGTGGACGAAGTAGACCTGGCCGCTCCGATCGATCTCTCGCATCACGGCCTCGACGATGATGTCGTCGTCGAACTCCCGGATCTCGGTGCGCACCGGGAGTCGATCTCGCGGAGGCGTGTTGATGATCGACATGTCGCGCGCGCCCATGAGCGACATGTGGAGCGTCCGCGGGATCGGGGTCGCCGTCATCGTCAGGACGTCGACCGTTGCCCTCATCTTCTGGATCGTCTCCTTGTGCAGCACGCCGAACTGCTGCTCCTCATCGATCACGAGGAGTCCGAGGCTCTTGAACGCGACGTCCTTCTGGATGAGCCGGTGCGTCCCGATGACGATGTCGACCTTCCCGTCCGTCAGACGTTCCAAGACGTCGCGCTGCTCCTTGTCGGTGCGGAACCGCGACAGCACGTCGATCTCGACGGGGTACTCGGCGAGCCGATCGCGGAACGTCGTGAGGTGCTGCTGCGCCAGAATCGTCGTCGGCACGAGCACCGCGACCTGCCTTCCCCCCATGACGGCCTTGAACGCGGCGCGGATGGCGACCTCGGTCTTCCCGAACCCGACGTCCCCGCAGATGAGGCGATCCATCGGTCGGTCCGACTCCATGTCCCTCTTGATCTCCTCGGTCGCACGCAGCTGGTCCTCGGTCTCCTCGTAGATGAACGACGCCTCGAGCTCCTGCTGCCAGACGACGTCCGCGCCGAACGAGTGGCCCGGTCGCGCCCGCCGCGCCGCGTAGAGGCGAAGAAGCTCGCGCGCCAGTTCCTGCACCGCCGCCCTCGCGCGCGCCTTGGTCTTCGTCCACGAGACGCTTCCGAGCCTGTTCAGGCGCGGGCTCACGCCCTCCTTCCCGACGTACTTCTGCAGCCGGTCGATCTCGTCGGCCGGAACGTAGAGCTTCCCGCCCTCCGCGTACTCGACGACGACACAGTCGACGAGCCGGTCGTCGGCCTCGATGCGCTTGACGCCGACGTAACGGCCGATGCCGTGACCGACGTGGACCACGTAGTCGCCCTGTTCGAGGGCCTCGAAGCTCGAGATCGGCGCGCCGCCCCTGAACTTCGGGCGTCGCCGCCGGCGGTAGCGGTCGAAGATGTCGTGGTCCGTGTAGACGACAAGGCGCGCGTCGGGGAGTGAGAAGCCCTTCTCCAAGCTCCCGACGTCGAGCGCCACGTCGGTGGCCGTCTCGCTCAGAAGCTCCGCCAAGCGCGCCGCCTGTCCGCGGTTGTCGCACATGACGAAGACACGGTTCGAGCCCGAGAGCTGCGAGAGTCTGCGCCTGAGGAGATCCATGTCCGTGCCGAACGACTCCTGGAGCTTCGAGGGGATCTCCCACCGCTCGAGCTCAGAGAGTGCGCGGCTCCGCACGAGCCCCGTCGCAACGAGCGGGTGCCCGCGGAGCTTCCCGATGACCCGATCGAGGGGGACGAGGAGCGACTCGGGGTCGCAGAGCGGCGCCTCCTCGCGCTTCTCCATGAAGATCTTCGCCGCCTCGAGCGAGAGCTGCTCGGCCCTGTCCCAGATCTCCTCCTCGCGGATCAGGACCGCGCCCGCCTCCGCCGGCAGGTGGTCGATGAGGGTCCCGCCGTCGCTGTGGATCGCCGGGAGGTACTGCTCGACACCGTCGAAGTAGAACCGGGAGTCGAGGCCGTTCAGCAGGTGGTCCTTGTCGTCAGAGTCGCTGGGGTTGGCGAGGCGTAGACGGTTCGCGAGCTCGCCCGCCCCCTCCCCGAGCAGCACCACCTCCCGCCTCGGCAGGATCGCGGCCTCCTCGAGTCCCCTCACCGACCGCTGCGTGTAAGTGTCGAACTGCCGGATCGACTCGATCGAGTCACCGACGAGCTCAAGCCTGAGCGGATCGTCGTAGCCGTAGGGCAGGAGGTCGACGATCCCGCCGCGCACGCTGAAGTCCCCGGTCTCCCCGACCATGCGGACGCGGCGATAGCCGAGATCGACGAGCGAGCGGGCGAACTCCTCCAGACGAATCTCGCCGCCGCGCCTGACCCGCCGCGTCGCTCGCTCGAGGAGCGCCGGTGACAGGGTCGTCTGCATGAGCCCCTTCGGGGTCGTCACGATGACGATCGGCTCGCCTCGGGCCAGCCGATTGAGTGTGACGAGCCGCGACTCGACGATCGTGGGAAGGGGGGACCGCCGCTCGTAGGGAAGCGTCTCCCACTCTCCGAAGAGCTGGATCGCGTCCGCACCGAGGAACGTGACGAGATCGTCGTGGACGTGCTCGGCGTCGGGCCCGGTGGGCGCGACGACGACCCAGGTGTGTGGGAAGCGCCGGGCGAGCACCGCCGCGAGGAGCGACTTCGCCGAGCCCAGGAGCCCGCCGACCCAGAGGCGCGCTCCGCCGTCCGCGATCCGTTCGCCGAGACGCGCGAAGGGCTCGGACTCGGCCGCCAGAGCGACGATTTTCTCTCCCGACATCGGTCTCTCTCCTCGTGCACCCGCGTTCGGAGGATCGGCGGAGCCGTGCTCGGAACGTGGCTTCACAGGCGCGGCGCGCATCAGGCGAGCCTCGGCCGGGCCAGGAACATCTCGAGGGCAATGAGCGCGAGGGCCGCGTAGACGAGGACGCGCCACAGCTCGCGCCCGTGGCGTGCCTCGAGGACGGCCCCCTCGAGCGGCTCGTCCGGCGACACGACGCGGAAGTCGAGGCCGGGCGCCAGGGCCGCGATGTCAGTGGGCGTCGCGGCCGCGAGGTTCGACTCGCGCGGGTCGACGTTGACGGCACCCAGGGCGACCACCGTCCCGCCGCTTTCGAACCGGTAGATCCCAGGCTCGACCACGCGCGCAAGCGACGCCGCGCGACGCCTGCCCGTCGTGACAGAAGCGATCTCCGTGCGTTCGCCCGGCAGCAAGACGTCGATCCTCCCGGCGATGGTCTCGGGCAGCGGAACCGCGAGCTCCTCTCCGACGATGGCGGACGCCTCACCGACGCTCGTGCCGCCGAGCTGCCCCACCAACCGGTGGAGGAGCGGAATCAGGAAGCCGCTCGTCGGGAGATCGCTCCACGACGGGTCGACGCCCGTCAGGAGCGCCGCGACCTCTCCGCTCGTGCCCACCCTCGCCAGGACGAGCGCCGGACCGAGACCCGGCAGCTCGAGGATCTCCTCCTCCGGCGCGCCGTCGATCAGGAAACCGCGCCGCACGCCGACCTCGTCGATCAGGCGCTCGCCGAAGACGAGCCCGTCGAGGAGCGGGTGGCCGGTCCCGGCGGGCGCGAGCCGCACGCCGGAGGCGCGTTCGAGCGTTTCGCGGAGCGTGATCCCCGTGAGCGCCGGGAGAAGGTCGGTGTTCCAGTAGCGCATGTCGGTCTTCGACCCGAGCACGAGAAGGAGTCCGCCGCCGTCGGCCACGTGGTCTTCGACCCACCGTTCGCCGTCCGCATCGAGCCGGCCGACGTCCGCGAGCACCACGGCCGGGAACCGCCCGCGCTCCTGCCTCCCGAGCGCCGCGGCCTCAATCGTCACCGGGGCAAACCGATCCGAGGCGCCGGTCGGGTCGAGTGCTCGCTCGATGTAGTAGGCGTCGTCCCGCGCCTCCTGACCGTCGGCGCGGACCACGAGCACCTCCGTGCGGCGCGCCGGCGGAATCGTGAAGTGCCACCTGTTGTCGGCAGCGAGCGCGTCGTCGGGAAGCTCTATCCACCCGGCGTGCCACGCGGACTCGTCCACGAACGTCGCGAGCTTCGCTACGGCCGACCCGTCGGGATCGAGTGTGACGCCTGCCTGCGCGACCTGGATCCCGTCCAGAAAGAGCCGGGCCGGGAACTCCAACGGGCGGCGGCCGTAGTTCCTGATCTCCGCCGAGACCGAGAAGAGTCCGGCCGTCCCGCCGTACTTGCGGGAGACGTCCGCCGAGACGACACCGGTGTTGCCCTCGGGACCCGTGAAGGGAATGAGGTAGGCGCGGATGTCGTCCGCTACGTCGGGGGCTTCGGGCGCGTCGCCGCCGTC